>JARFRJ010000148.1 GCA_029287305.1 Hyphomonas sp.
GGGCATAGCCCATGCCGCCATGCGCCAGAACCGCCGCTTCGCAGGCATGAAAGCCTGCCTCGGCCCCCAAATATTTAGCCGCATTGGCTTCAGCCCCGCACGCTTCACCCTGATCAAACAGGCTGGCGGCTTTATAGGCGAGCAATTCAGCCGCTTTCAGCTCTGCCCAGGATTTTGCCAGAGGATGTGCGACGCCTTGATTTTGACCGATCGGACGGCCAAACACCACACGCTCATTGGCATATGTGCTGGCGCGTTCCAGCGCGGCATAACCAAGACCGATGCTCTCAACTGCAAACAGGACACGTTCCGGATTGAGCCCTTCAATCAGATATTTAAACCCCGCCCCTTCCTCGCCAATCAAATGATCTTTGGGAACGGGCAGGCCATCAATAAACAGCGTATTACATTCGACGGCTTTGCGGCCCATTTTCGGGATCGGATTGGCCTCAATATAGGCCCGATTGAAATCGGTATAAAAAAGTGACAGGCCAAGATAGGGCTTAGCACATTGGTCTTTCGGGGTTGTCCGCGCAATGAGCAGGATTTTATCGGCCCGCTGTGCCCCCGTTGTCCAAATCTTGCGGCCATTGAGCACATATCCTGTATTCGTGCGCTCGGCTTGGGTTTCCAGAGAGGCCGTATCTAGGCCGGAATTTGGCTCGGTGACCGCAAAACACATTTTTTCCGTGCCGGATATAAGTTTCGGCAGGGCCTCCTGTTTCAACGCTTCTGAGCCAAATTTCTCCAAAGGCTTCGGCCCGAATATGTTCAGATGGATCGCCGATGCGCCAGAATAGCCCGCCCCGGACCGGGTCACCGTCTGCATGACAAGGGCTGCCTCTGTCAGGCCAAGCCCGGCCCCGCCATATTCTTCGGGCATGGCCACACCAAGCCAGCCCCCCTGCGCCATGGCTTCGGTAAAGGCTTCCGGCCAGTTGCCGGTCTCATCGGTTTTCAACCAATAATCGGCATCAAACTGGGCGCAGGTGCGCGCCACCGCATCCTGAATAGCTGTTTGATCCTCGTTCATTGCCTGAATAATATGCATGGGACAGTCCTTATAGTCTCTCTAATCGATGTGAATATGATGTAGACGCTGTCAGGTCCGACGTCCAATACGGATTAGTTTGTATCGTCCATTTAAGCCTGTGCGGGGTTAATGCAATTTCCAGCCTAATCCTCTAAACCGCCTCCATGGCCCGATCTGGCGCGAAACTCTGAAAATACTCCGGAGGGGCCTCACCGAGGATACAGGCCGATAGGAGCTGCGCTGTGATCGGGGCAAGCAATATACCGTTTCTGTAATGCCCGGCGGCGATAAAGTGGCGCGGATCGGCAAGCTGGCCAAGGAAAGGCGCATGATCAAATGTCGCCGGACGATATCCACTCCAATGATCCTGAATTGGCATATCGGCCACAGCAGGGAGAAAGCATTGCGCCCGGTCAATCAGATAGGAAACCGGGTCCGCCACCTCTCCGAGCGTTGCCCCAATCAGAAGCTGCTCACCGCGCGGCACGGCATATTCAGCCCCGCAGCGGATGACATAATCCACGCCAAGCCCCCCCTGACGCGCAAAGGCCAGCATAACACCTTTCACAGGCTTGACCCCATAGCCTGCCGCATGGCCTTGCGTGAAAAGCACTTTGTCATATGCACGCAGATCGGCATCTCCTGCGTCTATGCGCTGGGGGATCAGCGTCACCCCAATTCTGGGCATAAGTGTGCCAAGCGCGTCCAGAACGCGGCGATTATTGACCCAGCCATCCGCATTAAGCCATTTCGAAGCGATAACCCTATCGGACATCATAGATATATCGCGCCCTGTCCTCTCTGCCTTATTGAAATTTTCAAGGCTAGCGAGTTTCGTTGCCTCCCGGGGACGTAAAGCGAGAGCTAGGGTTGGGCCCCGATAATAGCCAATGGAAAGGCCGCTGGCCGCTTCCAGCTCATCGGAAAAATCTGGCCAAAGCTGTGCACTTGTCTGGCAGAGCAAGGCAAGCGCCGGATGCGCCTTGTCTTGGTGAAGGCTTTCATAAGTAGGCCCGAGCATGCCAGCCGCCGCCCAGCTTGCTGATTTTGTCGCCGATGGGCTGTCATAGACGGTGACCTGCGCGCCCTTTTGCGCCAGACGCCAAGCACAGGACAGACCCATAATTCCGCCCCCAATAATGGCTATTCTATCTGTCACGCCAGCTCTCGCTTTATTAAAATAATCTGTTCTTTAGACAGACCAAATTTAAGGGCATTTGCGTCAAATTGTAAGCCGTCTTGTCTTTTTATGGACAGGGCGGCGCCTCTTATAATAAGAGTGAGTTTCATTTTCATGCTTGAACCTGTTATAGATGCACTTAAAATCTGCCCTCTATCTGCCCTTAAACCGGAAAAAATCTATGCCGTTCAAAACAGTTTTCATCCTGCCACTTCTTCTCGCCGGGCTTTTGGCGTGTGCGCCAAACTCTGCGCCTGAAAGCGAAACCATCAGCATCTACAGCGCCCGTCATTATGATTCCGATCAAATGCTATATGATGCATTTACGGCGAAAACCCGTATTGAGGTACGCGTGCGCGAAGGCAAAAGCGCTGGCCTTTTGGAAACCATGAAAACCGAAGGGGAAAAAAGCCCGGCGGATATTATTATCGCTGCGGATGCCGGCTCACTCTGGCGTTTTCAGCAGGCTGGCCTTTTACAGCCTGTCCGTTCCGATCTCTTGGAAGCGACAATACCCGCCGTCTATAGAGAGGCTGACGGATATTGGTTTGGGGTCTCAAAACGTGCCCGCATTATCGCCTATGACCCAACTCGAATAGAGCCGGGCCTTGTCAAGAGTTACAGAGCTTTTACCGATGCGTCCGTGCAGGGCGAGGTCTGCATTCGCTCCAGCTCGAACATCTATAATCTTTCTCTCATGGCAGAATTGATAGAGCGCTGGGGCGCTGAAGAGGCGACCCGGTGGGCGGGCGCAACCCGCGCGCATTTTGCACGCCCCCCTTCTGGTGGAGATACGGCGCAACTTGAATCCATCGCCGCAGGCGAATGCGCCATTGCGCTCGTCAATCATTATTACTGGGTTCGGCTGGCCACACATGCCTCCGCCGAGAAGCGCGAAATTGCCCAGAAAGTTGCCCTCTCCTTTCCGAGCGAAGGCATGCGCACACATATCAATGTCACAGGCGCAGGCCTTGCCGCCCATGCCCCTAATCCAGCTGGAGGTCGCGCGTTTCTAGAGTTTCTGATAAGCCCTGAAGGCCAGGCGCTCTTGATCACGGAAACCAAGGAGTATCCGATTTTGGAAAGCGTGGCGCGGCCTGTCGGGCTTGAAGGCTTTGCCCCTCTGCCTGACCCGGATATCTCTTTGAGCGTCTATGGCCGGCATCAGATTCAGGCACAAATGATCTATGATCAGGTGGGCTGGAATTAAATATGTCCTTTAGGCATCCTCCCGGAAACATCCATGTCCGGGCTTAAACGCATCGCGACAAGCATAAGACATGTCAGCCGGCGTGATATTCCGGCTCTCATGGCTGGTCTGATTATTGGCGGGCCTGTAATGGCGACCGTGCTGATCGGTCTGTTTGCTGGGGGCGGCGATATATGGACACATATTTTTCAGACCGCCCTGATGGGCTATGTGCTGAACACAGTGGCCTTAATGATCATCACAGGCGCTCTGGTCCTGATATTTGCCGTGCCAAGCGCCTATCTTGTCACCTATTATCGCTTTCCCGGTCAAAGCCTGTTTCACTGGGCCCTGATTTTGCCACTGGCCGCGCCCGGCTATGTTCTGGCCATCTCCTATGCAGATTTTCTGGGCGTGTCCGGCCCCCTGCAAAGCGGGTTAAGGGAGCTGACCGGGCTCAGTGCCCGCGAGTATTGGTTTCCGGATATTCGCAGCCTTATAGGCTGCAGCTTTGTTCTGGCCTGTTGCCTGTATCCTTATGCCTATCTCACTCTGCGGGTCGCTTTTACCTCGCAATCTGTCTCAACCCTAGAGGCCGCCAAATCCCTCGGACTTGGCGCGAGTGCGCGCTTTTGGCGCGTTATTCTGCCCTCAGCCCGACCGGCTATTGTCGCCGGAACAGCGCTGGCGCTTATGGAAGCGGTGGCCGATTATGGCGCAGCTGATTATCTTGGTGTGCAAACCTTAACCGTTGGCGTATTTCGCGCTTGGGCGAGCTATGGAGATGCCGCCGCTGGAGCCAGATTGGCGATTTTACTGGTTAGTCTGACCCTTTTCCTGCAATGGGCCGAACGGTGCCAGCGCGGCGCAGCAAGTTTTGATAAAAGCGCAAAGGGCTGGCGCAAGCTGACCCCTATACGCTTGCACGGGAAACAAGCCTTAGGGGCAAGTTTCTTTTGCACAGGACTTTTAACACTGGGATTTATGATCCCGATGGGTCATTTGATCGGGCTTGCCCTAGAAGGCTCCGGGGCGAGCGGGTCACTCCTGAAAGCCTTTTGGCGATCTGTTAGCCTAGCTGGACTGGCCAGCCTAGGAGCCTTCGCCTTAAGTCTTGTGATCGCCTTTGCCTTACAAGCAGGCCGCACAAGCGGGCGGTTTGCGCAGTTGGGCGCGCTTATGGCGTATGCGATCCCGGGCGCGGTCCTCGCGCTGGGCGCGCTTTATGTACAGCGCAGTTTCAATCTTTCCGGCGGACCGGTCATCGCGCTCGGCTTTCTTGTTTTGATCTATATAAGCCGATTTACCGCCGCAGGCCTTGGGCCCGTTCAAGCGGCCCTGCAACGGGCCCCGGCCAGTCTGACACAGGCTGCGCGTAGCCTTGGGGCAAGCCGCTGGAGACGTTTTCGCGCCGTTGAATGGGGCGTCATCTGGCCCGGCGCAGCCGCCTCAATGCTGATCCTGTTTGTTGAAATGCTCAAAGAACTGCCCGCCACGCTCTTACTGCGTCCCTTTGATTGGGACACGCTGGCGGTACGCGCCTATGCCTATGCTTCAGATGAACGTCTGGCAGCGGCGGCCCTGCCATCGCTGGCGATTACTTTGGCGGGTCTCTTGCCTGTTATCCTTCTCTCCCGGCAATTATCCAAAAACACTTTCGAGGAGAAAACCTGACCATGTCTGAGCCTTTAAGTGTCATAGATATCTCGCATGAATATGCCGGAAATGTCACTCTCATAGGGGTTTCTCTGGAGTTACGTCCCGGCGAGATCACCGCCCTGCTTGGGCCATCCGGAGCGGGCAAATCCACGCTCTTGCGCTTACTGGCAGGGCTGGAGACCCCAACAGACGGGCGCATCCTATATGGTGAGACAATCCTCGCCCAGAAAGGGCACAGCGTGCCGACCGAAAAGCGCTCAATTGGCCTCGTCTTTCAGGATTTTGCCCTCTTCCCACATCTCACCGCTGTGCAGAATATTGCCTTCGGCCTGATCAAGGAAACCAAGACGGAGCGCGCCCGGCTAGCGCTGAACTGGTTGGAGCGAATGGGGCTTGGCCGCCATGCCAATGCCTATCCGCACCAAATGTCCGGCGGAGAAAAACAGCGCCTAGCGATTGCCCGTGCCCTAGCCCCAAAACCCAAAGCGATCCTGATGGATGAGCCTTTCTCCAATCTCGACCCAGAGCAGCGCGACCATATTCGCAGAGCCAGTCTGGACATCATTCGCGCTTTGAACATTCCAGCCCTGATCGTCACCCATGATGCAGAAGAAGCGATGTCATCGGCAGATCGTCTGGCCATCATGCGAAATGGAAAAATTTTGCAGTCGGGCACGCCGGAGCATTTGTATAAACATCCCAATTCCTATGAAGCCGCCATCGCGCTAGGGCCAATTATTGAACTTGAAGCCACACGCAATGAGGCAGGCGCGCCATGGCAGACCCAATTTGGACCTGTAGAGCTTGACGCAGACAAAACCAGACAAGCGGCCCGTATCGGCGTTCGCCCGGAAGCTTTTATCCTTGAGGCGAGCTCCCCTTACAGGGCGCATCTTATTACCAAAACCTTGAAAGGCCCTCTGATTGAGGCAGAGATTGAGGTGGAGATTGAAAACGCGGCCCGCCGCCTCAAAATCCTCCTTCCGGCCTCAACACGCTTGCAGACAGGTCAGGAAATCGGCCTTCGATTAAGCCCGGATTTATGCGTTCTATGGCCTGACAAAGAGGCGTCACAAAAAACCGTCGATTAAGAGCAAACCTCTCTTTTATGTTATATTGCACGCTTGATCTCGCCAAAATCGTTTTTGCGCTTTAAATCAGTCTTACATTATCTGGACTTTCAACATGCTTTACAGACAGTTGCGTATTTTTTGCCTTGGCCTGACCCTTGCCTTGACCTGGCAGGCGGCGGCGGCGCAGGGCTTTTTACGCGATGCAGAAATTGAAAGCATATTGCGTGAATATACAGATCCGATCCTAGAGGCAGCCAATCTGGTGCCTGAAGATGTCGGCCTTTATGTGATCAATGATCCAAGCCTGAATGCTTTTGTCGCTGGCGGGCAACGTATTCATTTACATACTGGCTTGATCATCCGAGCAGAAACGCCGAGCCAGCTTAAAGGCGTCATCGCGCATGAAGCCGCCCATATTGCCAGCGCGCATGGCGCACGGCGCGCGCAAGACCTTGCGGCAGCCTCACGCTCAGGCTTTGTTTCTATCGGACTTGGCATTATCGCCCTTGCCGCCGGAGCACCGGAACTGGGCGTCGCCCTGATTGCCAATTCGCAGCAAATTACCGCGCTGAATTTCTTTACGCATACGCGGGCCCAAGAAGCCTCTGCTGACCAGTCGGCGGTCAATTTTCTCGTCGATTCAGGCCAATCTGCCATCGGACTTGTCGAGTTTTTTGAAGCCTTCCGCTATCAGGAAGTCCTGTCAGAACAACGCCGCTATGCCTATTTTCGCACCCACCCACTTGCCTCAGACCGGATTGCCCGGCTTCGCCAGCGCGTTGCTGCAAGCGAATTTCCTACAGAGATAAAAAATCAGCGCGACCTCCATCTTATGGAAATGATGCAGGCCAAGCTGATCGGATATCTGGAACCGCCCGTGCGGGTTTATCAGCGCTATCCACGCGAGAATACCTCTCTGCCAGCCCGCTATGCGCGGGCCCATTCAGCCATTAACACACTCGATTTCACCTTTGCCCTAAAGGAGGCCGACTATTTGCTGGAAGCCGAGCCGGACAATCCCTATTTTCATGAGCTGAAAGGCTTTATCCTCTTCCAAAACGGCGATCCTGAGGCCTCTATTTCCCCTTATGCCAGAGCGGTCGCCCTGACAGAGGGCAATGCCCTATTACTGATCAGCTATGCCCGGTCCCTGATTGCGCGCGATCAACCCGGCGATATGCAAGCGGGTGAAGACGCGCTGCGTGAGGCCCTGATAAAGGAGCCGGACAATGCCTTTGCCTGGTCAGAACTTGCCAAAGCGCTGGACAAACAGGGCCGCCGCGGCGATGCGGAATTGGCAACGGCGGAAAAGTCTTTTCATATCGGTGATATTGTCAGCGCACATGCTTTTGCCAAGCGCGCAACCAATAATCTTGAGAAACATACGATCTCATATCGCCGCGCCTTGGACATTGCCGCGGTAACCGATCCAAGATTAAAAGAAAATCAGCGCTATTATAGACGCTAAAGACAAATGTCCTATTTTTGCCGATTGCAATAATCCCCGATCTATATTCTACAAGTTTTCATATTAATTCTATAAGAGTACACCATGTATAAAAAAATCATTCTGTCATTCTGTCTGATCTTGCCATTTACGGCGCTGTCTTGTGCGCAAGACAAAATCAGTGACGCTGAACGCACAAAAACAGAAACTATTATTAAAGCATATCTGCTCGAAAATCCGGAGATTATCGAAGAGGCTCTCATTGCCCTGCATAATAAAAGAGAGGCGGAAAAGGGTGAAGCCAGCCGCGCCATGATCGCCGCCAATACGGATGTGCTTTATCAAAACGCCGCCGATTATGCGATCGGACCTGAAGATGCGGCCATCACGCTTGTCGAATTTTTCGATTATCGCTGCGGCTATTGTCGCAAGGCGGTCGAGGCGGTCAGCGCTTTGCCGGAAAAATATGATGGTCAGGTCCGCATTGTCTTCAAGGAATTTCCAATCCTGTCCGAAACCAGTCACAAGGCCGCCATTGCGGCGCTCGCGGCAGGCCGTCAGGGCAAATATTTCGAAATTCACCAGGCCTTTATGAAAACGCCGACCCAGTTGACTGAGGCGGACATTCTTAAGATTGGCGAGGATATTGGCCTTGATATAGAGGCGTGGAAGCAGGACCGCACGGATCCGGCCCTGAGCACGCAAATCACGCGCACGCAAAGCCTTGCCAGACGCCTCGGTGTCAATGCAACCCCTGCCTTTATCACAGATGAGACGTTGATTACCGGTCTGGATATGGCCCAGCTAAGCAAGATGATCGAAACCCAATTGGCTGAAATTGGCTAAATTGATTTAAGGCACACGCGCTTTAAAGCATGCCTTCAAGACGGGTTTTGATGATTGTATGGGCTTCATCCATAATGCGATCAATCAATTCCTGGCATGTCGGAATATCATTGATGAGGCCTGCCACCATACCGCAGGACCAGGCCCCGGCATCCATATCGCCTTCCATCATAATACGC
The DNA here is from genome assembly GCA_029287305.1 of Hyphomonas sp. Classification (GTDB taxonomy): domain Bacteria; phylum Pseudomonadota; class Alphaproteobacteria; order Caulobacterales; family Hyphomonadaceae; genus CALLCD01. The sequence continues at coordinate 8,607 of JARFRJ010000148.1, forward strand.
GGATAGACCCCGGCCACTTCCTCAATAATATCCTCAAATTTCAAGTCTGGCCCGAGCGCCTTTTCCTTTTCAAGGAGGCGTTCCACAGCCTGATTGCTCAAAACCCGTTCCGTATTGCGCAAAGGGCGCATAACAAGGCGTGTATCCAGCTCGGAAGCGGCGACAATGGCGTCTTTGACATTCTGGTGCACAGGCGCTTCTTTAGTAGCGATAAAACGGGTCCCCATATTCATCCCCTCTGCCCCCATAGCCAAGGAGGCGACAAGCGAGCGACCATCGGCCTGTCCGCCAGAAGAGACAAAGGGAATCTCCAATTCATCGGCCGCGCGGGGCAATAAAATCATGTTCGGCACATCATCCTCGCCTGGATGACCGCCGCATTCAAATCCATCTACCGAGACAGCATCACAGCCGATAGATTGCGCTTTCAAGGCATGGCGCACAGAGGTGCATTTATGAATAACCTTAATCCCGGCTTCTTTCAGATAGGGCAAGACTTGCGACGGATTATTACCCGCCGTTTCGACAGCTTTGACACCGCTATCAATAATCACTTTGATGATAGCGGGATAATCGGGCGCGTTGACCGTCGGCAAAAAAGTGACATTCACGCAGATTGGATTCTGCGTTATATCGCGGCAGCGGGCAATTTCATTGGCTAAATCCCCGGGTGTCTTTTGGGTCAAGGCTGTGATCGTGCCAAGCCCACCAGCATTTGAAACGGCCCCGGCCATTTCAGCAAAGCCAACATAATGCATACCTCCCTGAATAATAGGGTGCTTTATGCCAAATAGGTCTGTAATACGCGTCTTCATAATAAGTCTCCTTCCAGATATGATCTTAAGCTGGAACAGGCCCGTCTGAAAGAGCAAAAGTGAAGGCTTATATTGGCATAGACGGCAAGACAGATGACCGCGTGGATTTTATCCCCTGGCAATAAACACCTTTATGCGGGCACATCCCCTGTGGTCAAGCTCAGTTCATATTTGACCTTTTCGGCCAATTGACTGACCGTAAAAGGCTTCGGCAGAAAAGACACTGTATGTTTCGCCTCCAGCAAATCGGCCAAATCCCGCTCTGCATAGCCAGAAATGAAGATGATGCGGGCATGGCCCAAATGTTCTTGCGCCGTATTAATCAAAGTCGGTCCATCCATGCCCGGCATGACAACATCGGATATAATTAAATCAAAACCACCTGAGTTTTTCTGTAATATCTCCAGAGCCTCTTCGCCATCTTCTGCTTCCATCACTTCATAACCGCGCGATAGCAGCAATTGCGCGGCAATACCGCGCACGCCAATCTCATCTTCAACCAGTAGAATTTTGCCGCGCCCGGATGTATCGACAAGGCGAGCAGCGCGCCGTTCTGAAGCGATATTTTGTAAAAGCGCTGTGTCATCGACAATCTCAGCTTCCGGCAAGGCGGGCAAGTAAATATGAAAACAGGTGCCTTTACCGATTTTACTGGTCAGGAAAATATGTCCGCCGGATTGTTTGATAATGCCATAAACCGTCGCCAGACCAAGCCCCGTACCGAGCCCGGGCGCTTTGGTGGTAAAGAAAGGCGTAAATACTTTTTCTATATTCTCCTGGGAAATCCCATGCCCAGTATCTTCAACCTCGATCAGAAGATAGTCACCAGAGGTGACATAGGTAAAGCCGGCGGCCTGCGCCTCTGCGCCCCGTGCTTTTTTCGTACGGATAATCAGCTTGCCCCCCTGACCGTCTGACAACATGGCGTCGCGGGCATTGGTGACGAGATTGATGATCGCCGTTTCAAGCTGGGTTTTATCGACCCGTATATAGGGCAAATTGCGACCATGATGAATATCCAGCTCAATACGCTCATCAACCAATTGCCGCAGCAAAATATATAGTCCAGACAGCGAATCTGTAATATCGAGAGCTTCGTGTTTGAAGGTTTGCTTACGCGCATATGCCAGCAGCATTTTAACCAGTTCTGCTGCGCGATAGGACAGCTCGGAAATGAGTTTCAATTCGGTAAAGCTAGGGTCCCCTAAGGGGTGACGCATGATCAATTTATCCGTATTCAACATGATGCCAGTCAAGACATTATTAAAATCATGCGCGATACCGCCAGCCAATTGGCCGATGGCCTGCATTTTTTCACCCTGAGCAAGGCGCATTTCAAGCTGTTTTTGCTCTGTCATATCAATGACATAGGCTTTGCAGGGTTGGGCCTGCGCATTAAGGCTGACAAACACATTGACGGTTTTGCGCTTATCCTTGGCCAGTTTAAGCTCAACCGGTTTATCAATCGCCTGCAATAGCAGATCCGTCACTTTATCATCCGGGTCCGGTGCGATGAATATGTCAGCAAAATAACTGCCTTCACCCGCTTCCCCCTCAATCAACTCCATAAACGCCTGATTCATATCCCCAATAACAGTCCGCTCAATAGAGGGGCCTTGCAAGCTGACAGCACCAAAAGGCGCATCTTCCAAAGAGCCACTGATCGCCTCGGGTATGGGGGCAGCTAAATACGCCGCCTGCTCATTTGCGCCCTGTTCAGCGCGAAGCCCACCATATTTTGGAATAAAGTAAACACCAACGAGAGATTGGGGGGAATCATTCAACCAGTCAAAGCGCGCCATGACAGGAAGTTGAGACCCATCCGGCAAAGGTAAAGTGATATCGACAAAGCCGCTTTGCCCGATGCGGCCCTGACGATGGACAAGTTTAACCAATTCAGGCTTTAACAAATCCTCCAATGTTTTAGGGCTTTTATCAGCAGCCAGATCAAATGTCTGGCGCGCCCATTTATTAGCATAGCTCAGGGTCATGTCCGCTTTGGCAATAATAATGCCGATCGGGGCTTTTTCGAGATAAAGTTCGCGTACCGGATCTGACAGACGCACCGATTTTACCGCCTCCAGACGGCGCAAACGCCATAAATACTGATCCTCTGGCAAAGCCGAAACAACCGCTTCAATAGAGACCGGCTCAGCTTGCTGTTTCAGCACAATTGAGGGAAGAACTTGGCGTATGGGCTGATCCGGTCGAACCTTTACCGGCAATCGAAACAGCGCCGCCCGTAATGTCGGATGATGCTTGAATAAAGCATCAAGGCTGGGTAATTCTGACCCCTTATTGAGGTCGCCTAAAACATCAGAAGCCAGAGCTCGATAGGCACAATTGGCCTGAATGCGGGCGCCGTTCTGATCTGTGATAATGGCCGCTTCATCCAAGGCTTCCACCCAGGCATCCGGCGCAAGAACCTCGCGCCCCAATTCCCTTGTATAGGCTCCTTTGATCGCATTATGTGTTGGGAAAAGGCCCAGCGTACGTCCGTAGCCAAGCCTGATCCAGAATACAAATACGCAGGCCAAGGCGGAAATCGCAATCAAATTCAAGGACCAGAAAACGGCCCCCTTGGTGTATTGTGTCGTTGAATAGGCGCCAATGATGATAACAATCGCAAGCAGGAACCAAAACGTGATTTGCGTAATATCTGGGCCTTGTGGCTCAGGAGAAAATTTCTGATGTGATTTTGCCGTCATTGTATTGAAGCATGCTGCCTTGATGGGGGGTCAAATCGAAAAAGCCTCATGACTTATAAAGTATAATGGTAAAAAATGTGTATCCGCAGAAATTTAGAACCATGGGCATTTAAATGCTACTCTCAATAGAATACGTTAAATTAGTATTAAGTTGATCCTTTTGGGCATATTTTGACCGCTTCAAAGGGCGTCTATCATGTGCTGCCAAGCGTGTGGCAGGAGCAGAATTAATATTTAGGCTTTCTATCACCAAGGCTAGAGGTGGTTTGCATTAGGGTAACGCTTCCTTTCCGACATATTTTCATATATTCAAAAGCCTTGGACTGTCAGATTGAACCTGATATCATTTACTTAACCAGATGCATATTCAAGGACATATTATGAAGCATATCTCTACATCTCTGCTCGCCCTCGCTTTTTTCAGCGGCTGCACCTTGTTGCCCCCCGCTTCAGAAGAGACGAAACCGGCTGAAACACCCCGCGAAACTGTCAGCAGTGAAGTCCCTGCCACGGTGACAGTCGCTCCAGGCGTTGAAATGAGCCTCGGCGGCGAGGACAGGATCAAAGCTCAAACCACGGCTGAAAAAATTGCCACCGAGAGCGCTAAGATCAATGCTTTTTTTGAAGACAAGTTTAATGAGGCCATCGCACGCAGTCCAATGAGCCAGACCTATTTGGGCATCAAGAATGATTATGACAAATGGGACGATGCATCAGAAGCCAATGAAATCAAGGAAATGAAATTCTTGCGTGCCGAGGTGAAACAAATGCGCGAGCGTTTTGACCCAGACTTTCTCGATGCCCAGGCTGCCTTGTCCTATCGTTTGAAAGCATTTCAATTAGAGCAGGCCGAACGGGACTTTAAATATCGTCAAAATGTCATGGTGTTCAGTCAGATGCGCGGCGCACATGCGTCTATCCCGGCTTTTTTGATCAATCAGCATCGGATTACTGATCTATCTGATGCCGAGGCCTATATTGCACGCCTGAACGGCATTCCTGAATATTTGGGCGCAAATCAAGCTCGCGCCAAAAAGGCTGCCGATACTGGCATACTCGCCCCACGCTTTGTCTATGGTTATGTTATTGAGTCCATCGACAATATTCTGAAAGGGTATCCGTTCACCGAGGATAAAGAGGCTCCGTCCCCGCTCTATGGAGATTTCACAGGCAAAATCGCTCAATTGGACCTCACCGAAGAGGAGGCCAAAGCCTTAACGCTCCGCGCCCGCACAGCGCTTTTGGAGGCGGTCCTGCCCGCTTATCAAAGCCTGCTTGCAGATTTAAAAATCTATCAGGACAAAGCGGGTGAGGAGGACGGGGTCTGGCGCTTGCCCGATGGCGAGGCCTTTTATGCCGCGATGCTCAATAATATGACCACAACCGATATGACCGCCGATGAGATACATGATCTGGGTCTGGCGGAAATGGATCGCATACAGGCTGAAATGGGGGTGATTAAGGACCGTGTCGGCTTTGACGGCAGCTTGCAGGACTTTTTTGAATTCATGCGCACCGACCCGCAATTCTACAAGCCGGAAACCGAGGCGGGCAAAGCCGAATATCTGGCCGAGGCGACCGCCATTATCGAAAACATGCAAGCTGATCTGCCGCTTATGTTCAATACATTCCCGAAAGCTGAGCTGATTGTCAAAGCCGTCGAACCATTCCGGGAAAAAGCCGCCGGCAAGGCCTTTTACCAAAGCCCGGCCCGCGATGGATCGCGCCCAGGCATCTATTATGCCAATCTCTATCAAATGAGTTCCATGCCGACCTATCAGATGGAGGCGCTTGCCTATCATGAAGGCATTCCCGGCCACCATATGCAGCGAGCCATTGCGCAGGAACTGGAAGGCCTGCCGGAGTTTCGCAAATATGTGCGCGTGACCGCCTATACGGAAGGCTGGGGGCTCTATTCAGAATATCTGCCCAAGGAGCTGGGATATTATGAAGACCCGTATTCTGATTTTGGCCGCCTAGCCATGGAACTGTGGCGGGCTGCGCGTCTCGTCGTCGATACCGGTCTGCATTCCAAACAATGGAGTCGTGAAAAAGCCACGCAATATCTGATTGAAAACACACCCAATCCGGAACGCGATTGCATCAAGGCGATTGATCGCTATATCGTTATGCCAGGTCAGGCCACAGCCTATAAAATCGGTATGATTAAACTTCTGAAATTGCGCGAGCAGGCCAAAGCGGCTTTGGGAGATGCGTTCAGCCTTGGCGAATATCATGATGTTGTCTTGAGAGATGGACCTGTGCCGCTCTCTATTCTGGAAGAGAATATCAATGCATGGATCGCGGGAGAGGATCAGCCTGCAGAATAATTTTATCTCCAGACAATTATTTTATCTTTTTCAAAGCGGCAAATGAGGTTAAAGAGAAAGTGCTGGATATGATACGCCAGCCAATTGCAGCAACTGAAAGGAGGTGATCCAATGTCAAGTGAGAAACCAGATAGGGCGTTTGGGTCCGTATCCGAGGAACATCGCATGGAGCAACCTCTATAGATGATCTAGAGATATACGGGTTTTCGTGTTTGTAACAAAACCAGGAACCAGAGAGCTTTATCAAGCTCACGGAGGGTCGCACCAAGGTGCGGCCCTTTTTGCTTTTGCCAGAGCCTTTTCAAGTCAATTGAAGCGTTTGCGATTCTTCTGGAAACGTCTTAACGCTTTACACTATTTTTAATCTGCGCTTTGCGACCAGCGGAACGACCAGCGGGAGCAGCGCGACGGCGACCAGCGGAACGATCAGCGACGCGATCGGGCTTGCCGAGAAGCTTGGTCGACAAGTTTGACCGAACGTTCGTCGGCAAACGCTTTAAAGTCAGCAACACTTTGAGCTTTAGGGACGGGGTAGAGATAGTCACGCGTCAGTGGAGCCGCATCCTGTTGCTTGCCGATCTGCACCTGAAAAACATTGTGCAAGCCAGAGCGAAAAGAGACCTCGCTGCTGGCCAAATAAAAATCCCACATTCGGACAAAACGGTCATCATAAAGAGCTTCAGCCTTGTCCGCATTGTCCAAAAAGCGCGTCCGCCAGGCTCTCAGCGTTTCGGCATAATGCAAGCGCAAAACCTCAACATCCAGAACCATAAGCCCAGCTCTCTCTATCATCGGAACGATCTCTGAAAGCGCTGGAATATAGCCGCCCGGGAATATGCGTTTGGCAATCCAAGGATTGGTCACCCCAGGACCGGGTGCCCGCCCGATTGTGTGGATTAACGCAACGCCATCCTCCTTCAGGCAGGCCGCCACCCTATCAAAATACGCCTGATAATGGGGCACACCAACATGTTCAAACATGCCCACAGACACGATCCGGTCATAGGTCTCGGTCAGATTTCGATAATCCTGTATAGCAAAACTGACCCGCCCAGACAGCCGCTCGGCCTCTGCGCGGCATTTGGCCAGATTGATCTGTTCACTGGATAAGGTGATCCCGTAAACATCGACATGTTCAGTATTTGCAAGATGTAAGGCCATGCCGCCCCAGCCGCAGCCAATATCAAGAATCTTCTGTCCCGGCTTGAGACATAGCTTACGGGCGATATGATCTTTTTTCAGCCTCTGGGCTTCTTCCAGTGTTGTTTCAGAATTAGGAAAATACGCACAGGAATATTGCATATCCTCATCTAGGAAAAGCTGATACAGATCATTTCCGATATCATAATGGTGCGTCACATTCCGCAAGGATCGGCCTTGTGGATTAAACTGGGCCAAGGCACGAAACAGTCTTCTGAAAACCATAGCCAGCCTTTGTTCTGCATTGCCATTCTCATCCCTGAAACTCTGCCAGAGGAGGTCGACAAGATCGTAAAGATCACCGCTCTCCAGGCGCACCCCACCCTCCATATAGGCATCACCAAACTGTAATTCGGGGTCGAGAAGAATTTTCCGCAACCAAGTTTCGCTTGTGATTGCAATCTCTATTGGCGGTGACGGTCCGTCGCCAAATTCACCAATCTCCCCATTCGGAAATCGAATATTTAACCGTCCACCCTGCACGCCCCCGGACAGCCACCGCGTTACAATCTTGCTCAAAAACCCCATAACTCACCTCTCAATTGTATCTATGCGAGCAGACCACACAAGAGGATAGACAGGCGGGAACGTTCCAAATCCCAAAAATCCCACAAATTCCAATGGCGTGAACCTGTTCATGAGGACAGAGAAGCATATCCAGAGCCTGCTGAAATTAATCAGAGTCAATTTAATGGGATAGATTTTTTGAGCAGCGCGACGAGCAGCGCGGGCAGCGCAACGACGAGCAGCGCGGGCAGCGCGACGACGAGCAGCGCGGGCACCATAAGGGGACCGCTCCTGACAGAGACAAAAATTACAGCGCAAGTCCCGCTGGTCAAACGGCCTATTTTAACTCGGACACGCTCTAGCCGTCTGGGGCGGTGCCTTTGCCAACGACATTCAGAGCAAATGCATATTCCAGCGCGGTCTCTTTTAGACCTTCAAATCGACCACTCGCCCCGCCATGACCGGCCCCCATATTCATATGCAGATAATAAGGCCCCGCCTCGGGCGCTTCATAGCGCAGTTTGGCGATCCATTTGGTTGGCTCCCAATAAGTCACACGCGGATCGGTCAATCCGCCTGTGATCAGCATAGGCGGATAGGGTTTCAGGCCGACCTGATCATAGGGCGACCAGGACAGGATGAGATCATAGGCCTCTGCATCTGTCAGAGGATTGCCCCATTCAGGCCATTCGGGCGGGGTCAGAGGCAAATCCGCATCCGACATCGTATTGAGGACATCAACAAAAGGCACCGCCGCAATAATCCCGGCAAACAGGTCTGGCGCAAGATTGGCCGCCGCGCCCATCAGCAAGCCACCCGCAGAACCGCCCAACGCAACAATGTCACCTTTGGAAGTATAATTTTGATCAATCAGATGCTGCGCGGCTGCAATATAGTCGGTAAATGTATTGATTTTCTTTTCCAGCTTGCCGTCCAAATACCATTGATAGCCTTTCGCCGTAGACCCACGAATATGGGCAATCGCATAAATAAAGCCGCGATCAACAAGCGACAGGCGTGATGTGGCGAAGCGGGCTGGAATCGTCACCCCATACGAGCCATAGCCATAGAGAAGGAGAGGCGCCGTCCCATCCACTGGTGTCGATTTCAAGCGTAAAATCGTAATCGGAATAGTCTCCCCATCTTCGGCTGGGGCGAATATACGCTCTGTAACATAGGCGCTGGCATCATGACCGGACGGCACTTCACGTGTCTTGCGCAATATCCGTTCATCCGTCGCCAGATTATAATCATAAATCTGGTCTGGCGTTGTCGGTGATGAATAGCGATAGCGCATCCACGGCGTATCATAGCCATAGCCTTTGATCAGGCTAAGAGAATAGGCCGCTTCATCAAAAATGATCGGGCGGCGCTCGCCCGTTTCCCCTTCCTCAATAATGCATTGCGGCAATCCATTGTCGCGCTGCACCCAGAGGAGATAATTCTGCAAACTGTGCATGTCGAGGATAAGCCGGCCCGGCTGATGGGGCAGATAATCCTGCCATTCGCTCTGGTTTTGCGCTGTGATTGGGGCACGCATAATTTTAAAGTCAACCGCGCCGTCCAGATTGGTCCGGATATAAAATTCACCCTTATAGTGGGTGACATCATATTCATGCCCGACCTGGCGCGCAGCAATAAGGGTCAGGTCCGTCTCTTCGGTCTCCTCGGCACGGATCCAGCGATATTCTGACGTTGTATGATCATTCGACCTGATAAAGATAAACTCGCCAGACTGGCTCTTGCCAATGCCGAGGAAAAAGCCTTCATCGGGTTCTGTATAGATCAGCGTGCTTTCCCCGCTTGCCAGGGAATATCGATATATCCGTTCAGGGCGGCCTTTCTCATTGCGAAAGCCCCAGTAAAAGCTGGAGGAGTCTGCCGTCCAGATGATATCGCCTGTGGTATTTTCAAGCGCAATGCCCAAATCTCGCCCGGTCTCAATCTCACGCACGTGCAGCGTATTATACTCACTGCCCTTATCATCGACAGACACGGCCAGATATTTATGATCAGGCGAATGAGAGATTGCGCCAATATCAAAATAATCCTTGCCTTCGGCCTCTTTGGGCCCGTCGAAGATTATGGTTTCCTGCGTATCTTGCGCAAAGGCCTGCCCGGCCGGGATACGCGTATAAATCGGATATTCAGCGCCTTTAAGATAGCGCGAGCCATAGGCATAGGGCCCATCTATCAGCGGCACAGAACTGTCATCTTCTTTAATGCGTCCACGCATTTCTGCCACGAGCTGATCAATGAGCGGCTGATTGGGTGTTTTTAGCATGGCGTCTTTATAGGCGTTCTCTGCATCCAGATAGGCGCGAATTTCGGCATCCAGAACGGAAGGGTCGCGCATGACGTCCTGCCAATTATCGTCTTTCATCCAATGATAGGGATCAATACGGGTCCGCTCCAATTGCGTGAGGCTATGCTCAACCCGTTTGGCGACAGGCGGCTGCAAATCTGGCAAACTCACCTCTCCATTGGCCGCAGCATTGTTGATGTCGGGCCCGGTTCTTGTATCCATATCATTCCGATCTGTTGTTTGACTGCAAGCGACATTTAGGCTGATCAAGCTGGCCGAGGCGAGGCTTGAGCTTAGGAACCCGCGACGGGTCCAGTGTAAAGTCTGTGTCATGTGAAGGCCTCACTTTGGTAGAGATCAAACTGTAAAGAGTGAAAGGCGAGATTATTCCTCACCCGGCTGAAAATCGAGTACGACACCATTAATGCACCAGCGCTGGCCAGTTGGCGGCGGCCCGTCTTTAAAGACATGTCCCATATGCAGACCGCATGTTGCACAATGACATTCTGTACGGGGCAAAAGCATTTTAAAGTCCCGCTTCGTCTCGATGACCGTATCGGCCACTGGCTGATAAAAGCTTGGCCATCCTGTCCCACTGTCAAATTTATGCTGCGATGACCAAAGCGGTGTGCCGCAGCCGACACATGTATAAGTCCCCGTGCGCTTTTCATCATTCAGATTACCCGCGCTGAAAGGGGGCTCTGTCCCCTCTTTTACACCCACACGATATTGCTCATCGGTCAGGCGCGCGCGCCAGTCGGCCTCTGAACGCTTGTTTTTCATCTCTGACATGGGGGTCCCCTTCAGGCTGTGTTATCGTCCGGAAAGTGCTGGCAGGAAGCGCTGGCAGATTACGATATTGGCCCAGCGCCCCCAAAAAGCAAACTTGCTCACCTTTTCAGGCGCGGAGTTTGGCTGAGCTTAAACGTATAATACAGAGATGATCTCTGCAATACAGGCCGGGCGCTCCTGACCGTCAATCTCAATTGTGTTTTCCATAATGACCTGTTTGCCACCGGATTTTGGCTCAACGGACAGGCATTTTTGAACCACACGGACTTTCGATCCAACAGGCACCATATTCGTAAAGCGAACCTTGTTTGAGCCATAATTGATCGCGCGGGAAACACCTTTTACGAACATAACCTCAGAGGCCAGCATAGGCAAAAGGGACAAGGTCAAATAACCATGCGCGATCGTACTGCCGAGCATTTGGGTGGCGCGTTCAACATCAATATGGATCCATTGATGGTCGCCCGTCGCATCCGCGAACAGATTGACTCGCTCCTGATCAATCTCATGCCAATCAGATGCGCCAACTTCTTTGCCAACCAAATCTTCCAGCTCATCATAAGTCACCATACGTGGATCAGCCATAGATATCTCCTCTTAATTAATGATTATAGTGTCTTGATTAATTTATATAGGTTTTCAGGATCGCGGCAAGATGTTCAAATTGATCCTCACTATTATAAAGGTGCGGCGTGATGCGCAAATGCCCGTCCCGTTTCGACAAATAGATATTTTTCTGGCGGAGCTGCGTGACAATATCATCCGGGGCCGTTTCAGGCAGTCTGACACTGAGATAATGCGGCCCACGGACAGTCTCTGGCGGGCAAGACAGACCAATTCCCTCAAGTTTTTCGGACAATGAGCGATTAAGCGCAGCCAATGATGTTTCAATTCGCGGGATTTGCCAGTGTGTCAGCAAATCAACACTGGCTTCCAGCGCCGGCAGCAGGGCAAAGTTTGATTTCTCACCCATATCATACCGCTCTGCGCCGGCTACAAAATCATCGCTATAGCGTGTTAACCGGGTAAAATCGCGCGAGCCTTT
>JARFRJ010000173.1 GCA_029287305.1 Hyphomonas sp.
GGGCAGATGCACGCGCCAATCTTTCCAAGCCGGGCCTAATTCCTCTGGCGTAACGGCAACCGGGCTGAAGGCGCTGGACGGTTTGGACTGGAAAAAGCCAAACCCTTTGGCCAGTTCTGCCGGGATCAGACCGCGTAAGGACACATCATTGCAGAGCATAATGAGTTTGATATGCGCCCCGGCTTCCGCCTCTGTTACGCCTTGCGGCACATCATCGGTGATCACCGCAATCTCGCCTTCCATATCGCAGCCCCAAGCAATATCCCCGAGAGGAATAGGCTCGCTTGGCCCTAAAAACGTATCTGAGCCGCCCTGATACATTAGCGGGTCCTCATAAAAGCTTGCTGGAACCTCAGCCCCGCGCGCTTTGCGCACCAGCTCAACATGATTGATATAGGCCGAGCCATCGGCCCATTGATAGGCGCGGGGCAGGGGGCTCTCACAGCCTGTCGGATCAAAGGCGAAACTATCAGCCGACCCGGTCTCAATCTCTTCGGCGAGGGCTTGCAGCTTGGGCGCGATGCCGGACCAGTCATCCAGCGCGCTTTGCAGGGTCGCGGCAATCGGGGCCGCCTTGACGGCCCGGCTCAAATCCTTTGACACCACAACCAAACAGCCATCGCGTGTGCCATTTTTCAACCTGGCTAATTTCATGCTCTATCCTTCATAAGGGAATAAATGATCGCCCCTTTTAAAGGGCGGGGAGGTAAAGGGCGGGGGGAATTGATAGCTCGGACACGCTCTAGCCTTCTTAGCCGTCTTCAGCAATTTTTTCATGCAGCCAAGCGGCGTGGCGGGGGGCTTTTTTGGTCTCACTCCACTCTTTGAGCATTATATCTGTGACATCTTTCAATTGCTGCATCTGCGCCTGTGTGGCGGTATCAGCGGCCAATTCCAGACGGTGCCCGTTTGGATCAAAGAAATAGATAGATTTGAAAATACCATGATTGATCGGCCCCAAAACCTCTAGGCCGAGGCTTTCCAGATGCGTCTTGGCCGCGTCCAAAGCCTCCAGACTGTCGACCCGCATGGCGATATGCTGGACCCATTCGGGCGTGTT
>JARFRJ010000245.1 GCA_029287305.1 Hyphomonas sp.
GCTCTGCCAGCCACCTAAACGCCAGAGCTTGTCCGGTGAACAGATAAATCTGGATCGCCTGAATGAGCCGGATCAGACAATAGACCTCACATCAAAAAGGGCGCACATATCATGCGCCCTTTATTGTGCTGGGAAGGAAGACGGGGCAGACATATTAGCCTTAGCCATAGTGCAGCCAATTGCAGCCATTTGAATAGTGCACTGTAAACCTGCGTCTGTTTAGATAGGATGAAACACGGATAGGTTGCAGCCCCGTCAGAGCTTTTCGGCCAGAACCTGTTTTATAGCGCCAAGACTGCGGGCGATATCATCTGTCCCCGTGCGCCAGCTCACCACAGAGACCCGCATGCATCGCCGACCCTGCCATAGCGTGCCGGTGAAGAAGGCTTCGCCGCTAGCATTTACCGCTTGCATAACCGTCTCGGTAAAGGCGTCATTTTCAGCCTCTGACGTGCCTGCGCGCACAAAACGGACGAGGCCCTGATTAATCTCCGAACGGGCAATAATTTCACCGCCCGGCAAAGCGCCAATGCCCTCAATCAGGGCGCGGCAATGCGCAGAGGTGCGGTCAATCATCGCCTCAACGCCCTCAGCGCCCATTTCCATCAGGGCGGCATAAACCGGTATGGCCCGGGCCCGGCGTGACCATTCCAAATTCCAGTCAATCGGGTCGCGTGCGTCCGGCGTGGCCGTGATATAATCAGCGTTGAGTGTCATAGCGGCTTTATGCGCGTCTGGATTATTGATGATCGCCATGCCGCAGTCAAACGGGACATTCAGCCATTTATGTCCATCGGTTGCCCAGCTATCGGCCTTTTCAATTCCGGCGGTCAGGTGGCGTTTGTCTTTTGAGGTTTGCGCAAACAGGCCAAAGGCCCCATCGACATGTACCCAAGCGCCATGGGCCTTTGCAATGGGGATGAGGTCTGCAAAATTATCAAAAGCCCCGACATTAAGATCGCCCGCGTTCAAGGCGAGTATAGCCGGGCCTTGATAGGCGATCATCTCGGCTTCCAGGGCCTCAGGGCGCATACGCCCCATCTCATCGGTTGCAACCGGATGCAGGGCGTTTGTGCCCAGCCCTAAATAACGCAATGCCCGCTCAACAGAGCCATGTCGATTACGACTGGTAAAGACGCGGATAGGCGGCGCACCCATCAGGCCGTCTGTTTCGACATCCCAACCGATATCTGCGAGTACAGCATGCCGAGCGGCAGCCAGCGCCGTCATATGCGCCATCTGACAGCCTGTGGTAAAGGCAAAAGAGGCCTCTTCAGGCAATCTGAGCAGCGCCTTCATCCATTTCCCGGCGACGGCCTCTATTGCGCTCGCGACCGGTGAGACCGTCGACAGCGCAGCATTCTGATCCCAGGCAGAGACAAGCCAATCAGCCCCCAAAGAGGACGGCACAGCACCGCCATTGACCCAGCCATAAAAGCGCGCGCCTGCATTGCCCATTAAGCCCGGACGGGCCGTCTCGGCCAGAAAACGGATGACCTTGTCAGCCGGCTGTCCTGTTCGCGGCAGAGGCCCATCAAATGCGCCTTGAAGTTCAGGGGCGCTCAGCCTAGCTCCCATTGGGGCGGTATCGAGCCCGTCCAGCCAGTCCCTCGCCTGGCGATACGCTTCGGCGTAAACATCCGACATGGCCTCTCCTTTTCTGTGATCAAAAGCCCTTGCCTAATGGCACACGGGGAGGAAGCTCGCCACCTGATTCTTGCGGGCGAAAATGATGCAATGCGGCGCAAAAATGTTTATAAATGGTGCACTTTCTGCCGATAAATGTTCGGCCATACTATGATGGCGCGTAGACCATTCCCCCAGCGCGCAGATTACATCTGCATCGCCCAGCCTTCAACATCCATCGCCGCCTGACGGATCGCTTCCGACAAGGTCGGATGCGCATGCGATGTGCGGGCGACATCTTCTGAAGCCGCGCCAAATTCCATCGCCACACCAATCTCACCGATCATCTCCCCGACCCCTACACCAATCATATGTGCGCCGAGAATTTGATCTGTTTTTGCATCGGCAAGAATTTTGACAAATCCGTCCGTCTCATGATTGGTCCGGGCGCGGCTATTGGCTTTGTAAGGAAAATGCCCTTTTTTATAGGCGATGCCTGCCGCTTTCAGCTCTTCTTCTGTTTTGCCGACCCAGGCAATTTCAGGATTTGTATAGACCACGCTTGGCACCAAATTATAATCGACATGCCCCGCTTTGCCAGCGATCAGTTCGGCCACGGCTGCCCCATCATCCTCAGCCTTATGGGCGAGCATGGGCCCGTCAATACAATCACCGACCGCCCAGACCCCTTCGGCGACTTTAAAATGATCTGTCGTTTCTATCACACCGCGCGCATCGGTTTTCGCCCCAACCGCGTCAATGCCAAGCCCTTCAGTATAGGGCTTGCGGCCCACAGCGACGATAACCACATCGGCCTGCATGTCTTCGCTGCTGCCCCCCTTGGCCGGTTCCACGCTTAAAGTGACGCCGGTTTTGGAGGCTTTCGCACCAGTGACTTTCTGGCCGAGCTTGAATTTAAGTCCCTGCTTTTTGAAAATACGCTGCGCGGTTTTGGCCACTTCAGTATCCGCGCCGGGCATAATCCGGTCGAGATATTCCAGCACCGTTACCTCAGCGCCGAGGCGAGACCAGACAGAACCAAGCTCAAGACCGATGACGCCAGCCCCGATCAGGATCAGCTTTTCTGGCACTTTATCTAGGGCAATCGCGCCTGTATTGGTCAGAATGCGCGTTTCATCAATCTCAATACCGGGAAGTGTTGACGGCTCTGATCCGGTTGCAATGACGATATTCTTGGTCACTAATTCTTCTGTGCCGCCTTCAGCTTTGGTGATTTCAACCTTGCCCGGCGCGAGGATTTTGCCGGTGCCATAATAGGTGGTGACCTTATTCTTTTTCATCAGAAAGGCGACGCCAGCCGTCAGCCCGTCAACAGCGTCGTTTTTTTGGGCCATCATAGTTGGCAGGTCGAGTTCAATAGGGCCCGTTTTAATACCCATGCCAGCAAAGTCCTGCTTGGCACGTGTAAACATTTCAGAGGCATGTAACAGCGCCTTGGACGGTATACAGCCGACATTCAGGCAGGTGCCACCCAATGTCTCGCGCTTTTCAATAATCGCAGTTTTCAGGCCCAATTGCCCGGCCCGTATGGCACAATTATAGCCGCCTGGTCCGGCTCCGATGATGACAATATCATAGCTGTCTGTCATGAGTTTTCCTATCTCTTTAATGTCCTGATGGCTCGGAGTTTCTGTAGCGGCCCTGTGCCTGATATATATCTGTAAAAACCGGATCGCAATAACGCATTGGACCAATTATGTAATCACATAGTCGGTAGAGATTTCCCCGGTATCAGCTATTGTCCTCTTCCGGCAAGACAATTCTGGGTTTTTTCCGGTGGGTCTGCACACCTCGCCCATGGGC
>JARFRJ010000322.1 GCA_029287305.1 Hyphomonas sp.
GCTGGTTGGCTTTACAAGCCTTGTTTCGGTAATTTTTATAGGTTGGCTTTTGAAAACACCCCGCCTGTTCACGCGGCTCTCCCTCGCTTTTGTGATTGCCGGCGCGATTGGTAATCTGATCGACCGCATTTACTATGGTGCCGTGGTTGATTTTATTGATGTCTCCGGCTTTTTGCCCTTCTTTCCCTGGGTGTTCAATATTGCAGATGCCTCTATCAGCATTGGGGCAGTCCTGCTCTTGCTGGATCAATTCTTTTTTGCCAAACCACAGACAGATTAAAATCACAGAGCCACTAGATTGGAAGGCTTGTTAAAGACCTCAAAGCCGCTTAAGATTGTGACTTAAACCAGTTTGCAGTCTTTCCTGTTGTCTGGCCTGTCATCTGGCCTGTCGTTTGGCCTTGTAAAACTCAATAAGGATCCTCTCTTGAAACGTTTTGTCCTCATCTTCAGCCTCTTTCTTTTTGGGCTCGCCTTGTCTGCCTGTGCCTCACGTCAGGATACTGGACGCCGGGCCGGAACCCCGGATGAGTTTCGCGTCGTCAAAAAAGCACCTTTGACCGTGCCACCCGAATATAGTTTGCGTCCGCCGGGCCGGGGCGAACAAAGACCGGCGGAGGTTGATCCGAGCCAGCAAAACCGTACCGTCGCCTTTGGCACAGATATCGGCGCAAATGCCAGTGCGGTTGAGAAAATGATGGTGGCCAAGGCGCGGGCCATTGCCGTTAATCCAGTGATTCGTGAGATGATTGACTATGAAGAAGCGGGCCTTTTGCGCAAAGGGGCTGCGATCTCGGATGATGTCGTGAATTATAGTGGAACCCCAGAAGAGCGTGCCCGCGCTGCGCAGGATAATGCCACGGGCGGCGAAGAGGTCCGCATAGAGCGGGGCAGCGGCGGACAGCGCATTAAACTGCCTGGCACCTAATTCTGATCCTAATCTTGGTGAACTTTTCCGCTCACGGCTTGAAAAGGCTTTAACCTTCTTTATCTATCCAGACGGGCGCAGGATAATCTTGCCCAGAACCTGACGGTCTATCAGCGCTTGAAAGGCATGTTGCGCCGCCTCAAGCGGATATTCGGCATGTATGCGCGGATGCGTTCGCCCTTCTCTGGCCCATTGCCATATCGTCGCTATATTTTCCCTGCCACGGTCAGGAAATTGCCGCCCATACTCACCGGCACGCACGCCCATCAGGGAAAAACCTTTAATGAGGGCTAAATTCGTCGGCAATTGCGCAATACGCCCCGAGGCAAACCCGATCACGCACAGGCGTCCCTCAAAGGCGATACAGCGCACACTTTCATCAAATATGTCCCCGCCCACTGGGTCAAAAATGACATCTGCACCGCGTCCGCCTGTCAACGCCTTTACCTTATCCTTAAAACCCTGACTGGAATTCACGACATAATCAGCCCCATACAGGATCAACGCATCCAGCTTCCTGTCATCGGCGGAGCTGGCAATCACGGTTGCGCCGAGCGCCTTGCCGACATCGACCGCCGCCATGCCGACACCGCCAGAGGCCCCATGTACAAGCAGAACCTCACCTGGCTGCAGATTTGCCCGGCGCACCAGTGCAACATAAGCGGTTAGATAAGCGGTTTGATAGGCCGCCGCTTCAGCAAAGCTGAACGTTTCCGGCTTAGGCTGCAGCGCGCCCGCGTCAACAATGACATAGTCGGCAAATCCGCCATAGCGCACGCCGCCAATCACGGCTTGATCCTGCGTAAACCCTGTCACCCCCTCGCCCAAAGCATCGACATGTCCGGCGATATCAATGCCGGGTATGAAGGGTGGGGTCAGCTTTAATTGATATTTGCCCTGACAAAGCAGGATATCCGGATAATTCACGCTCGCGGCTTTGACTTTGACCCGAATTTGGCTAGGGCCCGGCTCTGGTTTTGGGACATCCTTGAAGGCGAGGCCGGACAAATCCTCACTCAACCGCTCACAGATCAGGGCTTTCACGAGACAGAAACGGCGTTTTGATAGGCCGTATTGACAGATTCAGCAATGTCGCGGCAGGCTTGATCTGCCGCCGGGCTAATGCCCGTAAAAGCGGTAAATCCGTGTGGCAGGCTGTCATAGCATTTATACATCGCCTGAACGCCAGCAGCCTCTAACCGTTTGGCATAGTCTTCACCTTCATCAACAAGCGGATCAAATCCGGCGGTAGCAATGATTGCCGGGGATAGATTTGCCAAATCATATTCCAGCGCGGGGGAGATGTGCACATCGCTTACATCCTGACCGTCAGGCAAATACTGCTCCATAAACCATGTCATGGTTTGTTTCGACAGGGGATAGGTCTCGCCATATATCTCTTTTGACGGAAAATCATGGACAATGTCTGTGGCTGGATAAATCAAGAGCTGCACATCTGGCAGAGGCTTTTCCTCACGGCGCATAAGCTGCGTAATAATGGCGGCGAAATTACCCCCCATACTGTCGCCGCCAATAGCGGCCCGGCCAGAGGCAGCGCCATAATATTGTGCGTTTTTCAGCGCCCATTCATAGGCGAACACGCCATCTTGTAGACCTGCTGGAAATTTGTGCTCCGGGGCCAGACGATAATCGACGGACAAAATGGGCGCGGCTGTCGCACTGGCTAGAAGCGAGCAGAAAACATGGCAGGTTTCTAGGTCTCCAATCACGCCGCCGCCCATATGCATATATACCATCATGGGCCGGTCTGGATTTTGCGATTCAGGCCTGTAAAGCCGCACAGGGATGCCGCGATCGTCTGCTTCTAGGCTAAAATCCTCATAAGAGACCCCTGGCTCTATCACATCGCTCAGCATAGAAAGCGCTTCTGCCGAGACCTGACGTGCATCCCCAGGGGCTCGTTTCCAGAGCGGCGTCTGCTTGGCCGCTCCATGAGTGACAAATTGCATATAGGGGTCCATCACACGTCCCCCGATTTCCAGTGGTTTGCCACCGGATAGGCGCACAAGCCAGGCGGGAGGCAATTTGAGGAAGGTTTTAATCAAGGCGGCTTTAAAACTCATGGCAGTATCCTTGTGAAAATGAATATTACCACCCCTTATCCGCAGGCAATATTCTCAATATGTTCATCCGCATCAAGGACAATGTTTAAACGATAGGGCTCATATTCTGTTGAGTAGAAATTGTCTGGGGTGATAATCCGCACGGGCGCGCGGACAAATCCATCCGCATCGATATAGTCGCCACCAGAGATATCGCGCTCGGCATAAAACGGGTCCTGAAATTGATTCTGATAGGTTGTCTCATCCTCCTCAGCCTCTTCACTGGTCACAGAAACCACGCCATACCCGTCCATATCTTCAATCGCATTGCGGTATTGTCCCAGAAAGCTTTCCAGACGGGCTGCATAACACGTATCGTCTTTATCCTTCAGAACCCAGCCAACTGATGTAGATTGGGCCGAGGGGCGGGCTTTCAATTCTGGAAGCGGTTGATCGGTCTCTATATAGATAAAAGCATGGCCGGGCTGCCATTCGGCCCCGGTGCGATATCTGGATGTTATGCTGAGCGTGTCGTCCGCCATAAGCTCGGCGCGGCTTTCAACCTCTTGCACAATCCGGTCACCGCCGCCTATTTCCTCTCGCGCCATCCAGGAGCGACCCTCCGCGCCAAGTGTAATCCGCCCATCCGTCTCAAAATCAGCATTGGGTTGATAATGATAGATAATATCACCGCTGACCGGGTCAATTTTAACTTCCGTATCGCCGCCATAAGAGCCGTCTTCGAGGGCATGTCGGATCAAAAGTGTGCGACCATCCGCCCCCCAACTCCATTCCTGGATATCCGCCAGCACTTCAGAGCTTTCCCCTGTCGGTGTGCCGCGTAGCCTGCGCCCTGCCATCTCTGTCAACACACCAAATTGAGCTTGATAGGAAGCATCTATTTCGGTTTGAGAGGTAGCGGCCTCTGGTGAGTTTGGCGGTGAGCTGTCTGTCGGCGTGCAAGCGATAAGGCTCACCCCCGAACACACTAAAATCAGCGCCTGAAGATAATTTCGCATAGGTTCATCCTGCCTCTATTTATAAAGCGAGCATTGTAGGGACACTGGCGAGAGACAGCAAGATCAAGCTCTTGCTATTTACTATCTGGAAGAGCGCACCGCTTTATAGGCAAAGGGGTTCTTTGCCGTCAGGCCATAGGCTTTTTTGGGGTTTCTATAATTGCCGACAAGAATTTCATAATGCAAATGCACCCCGATTCTCTCTGTCGAACTATTGCCGACCCCGCCAATATGCCAGCCTGCGCCGACCCTTTTACCCGGCTTAATGCCTTTGGCAAAAGCCTGCAAATGCGCATA
>JARFRJ010000349.1 GCA_029287305.1 Hyphomonas sp.
CAGATAATAAAGGATATGCATGCCTCATGACACGTAAAGGTATTATATTGGCTGGCGGGTCCGGCACGCGGCTTCACCCGGCCACTCAAGTGGTTTCCAAGCAATTATTGCCGGTTTTTGACAAGCCTATGATTTATTATCCCCTGTCCACGCTTATGTTGGGCGGGGTACGCGAGATACTCATCATTTCGACCCCGCATGATCTGCCTCTTTTCAAGGAATTAATCGGGGAGGGTCAGCAATGGGGGATTGAGGTGCAATATGCGGTCCAGCCTTCGCCAGATGGGCTGGCCCAGGCTTTAATTATTGCCGAGGACTTCCTGGCGGGTCACCCTTCAGTGCTGGTTTTGGGCGATAATATATTTTATGGGCCCGGGCTTGAAGACAAGCTTGCCAGCGCAGCGGCGCGAGAGACGGGGGCGAGCATATTTGCCTATCGTGTGCAGGATCCGGAAAGATATGGTGTGGCTGAATTTGATGAAATGGGAAAAGTTATATCCATAGAGGAGAAACCACAGCGCCCGAAATCGAATTATGCGGTCACCGGCCTTTATTATTATGATGCCCATGCGCCTGATTACGCCAAGCAGATTAAGCCGTCTGCTCGCGGGGAATTGGAAATCACCGATTTGAATAATGCCTATCTGGCAAAGGGCGAGCTTTCCCTAGAGCATATGAGCCGGGGCTATGCCTGGCTCGATACAGGCACGCATGAAAGCTTGCTTGAGGCCCATCAATTCGTACAGACTATAGAACACCGTCAAGGCTTAAAAATTGCCTGTCCTGAAGAGCTTGCCTGGCGCAAGGGCTGGATAGATCGTGACCAATTGGAAGCGATCGCTGCGCCGATGCGCAAAAGCAGCTATGGTCAATATCTGATCCGCTTGGCTGAAGAGCTGAAAGGACTTTAAACGATGCAAATTATATCCACGCGCTTGCCAGAGGTAAAACTCATTACGCCGCGCATTTTCGAAGATGAGCGTGGATTTTTCTATGAGAGTTTCAGTCATGCCGCTTTTGAAGCTGCAATTGCGCGCCCTGTCAGCTTTGTTCAGGACAATCATTCCAAATCTGTCAAAGGCGTCTTACGTGGCTTGCAC
>JARFRJ010000353.1 GCA_029287305.1 Hyphomonas sp.
GTACTGTTCAATGTCGCCCTGAAATTCGGCATGCCGGAAGTTCCTTTCATCTTGCGTATCTGGTTTGTCACACTCGCATGTCTGGCAGTTGGCATTCTTGCTTCTCTGATGCCGCCACTTCGCCCTTCAGAAGTCGAGAGCTTCAAAACCTCTCTTCTGTTTAACATCCTGTCTGCGATTATTGTGCTGCTTCTGGTCAGCTCTTATATTCTGCTTTGGTAAAAGTGTGAATAAGCTGAGAGCCATATTGGTTCTCAGCTTAAGCACTAGATTTTAAAATCTGCATCAACTTCATTATAAAGTAAGATCTTGCAGGGCGTGTCTGGTATATTGAGGCCTATTGTTTATATAGCAGTTTCACCTCTGCTTTCACGATGAGTCTTATGCAGCCAAATCAACCCTATCGCTTTTCTGTTGCGCCGATGATGGATTGGACAGATCGTCATTGCCGGATGTTTCATCGGGCGTTGAGTCAAAAGGCCCGGCTTTATACCGAAATGGTGACAGCTGACGCGGTTATCCACGGCGATCGGGATCGCCTGCTGGGCTATCATCCAGACGAGCATCCTCTTGTTCTGCAATTGGGTGGCTCTGATCCGGCTAAGATGCGTCAAGCGGCCATCCTCGCTTCAGAGTATGGCTATGCAGAGGTGAATATCAATTGTGGTTGTCCGTCAGACCGGGTGCAGGCGGGGGCTTTCGGGGCGTGCCTGATGCGCGCGCCGCAACGTGTTGCCGCCTGCTATAGAGCGATGGCCGAGGCGGTGGATATCCCTGTCACCGTCAAATGCCGCCTTGGTGTGGATAAGGATGACCCGCGGACAAGTCTCTTTACCTTTGTCAGGACACTGGCTGAGGCGGGTTGCACCGTCTTTATCGTCCATGCCCGCAAAGCTTGGCTGAAAGGTCTCTCGCCGAAGGAAAACCGGGATATTCCGCCGCTGGATTACGATCTTGTTGCCGATTTGAAACAGGCTTGGCCAAAGCTGAGCATTATCCTGAATGGCGGCCTAGACAGTATCGATGCCTGCCATCAGGCTTTGCAGAGCTTTGATGGGGTGATGCTTGGCCGCGCAGCCTATCAAGCCCCCGGCTTATTGAGTAAAGTTGACAGTGCGTTTTTTGACACAGGCCATGCACCGGATATCATGGCGGCGCTGGCGCGCTATCGGCCTTATATGCAAAGCCAATTGGCGGCGGGGGTCAATTTGCATGCGATGACCCGCCATATGCTCGGTCTATTTGCGGGCCTGCCGGGCGCGCGGGCCTATCGCCGTTACATCTCCGAAAATGCGACAAGGCCTGGCGCAGACCTTGCCGTGTTTGACGAGGCGGTAGGCTATGTGCGGTGTTCTGAAGGCGTTTTTTAACCCTTTGGGAAGGCCCCAATCCTGGTTTTCCTCGATTAGTATGCGCTTTCTAATTTGTTTTGGTAGTTTGCTTTTACGGAAGAAAGTTTCCGTTGAACATGACTGAGATGAAAGGACATCCTCCCATGACAAAGACAGATAAAAAAACTGATATTCATCCGATTGAAGTCGCTCAAAAAATTTGGCTCGCAGGTCTCGGTGCTTATGGCCGCGCCTTTACGGAAGCGGCTCAAGGCGCTCAAAAAATCAATTCAGGCACCAGTGAGCTGTTTGATGACCTCGTCAAGCGTGGCTCTGATATTGACGCTGAAATGAAATCCCGCATCGGGTCGATCGAAACCGTTCAAAAGGCCAGCGAAGGCCTCAGCAAGGTTACCGAAGGTCTTACCAAGGTCACTGAAACCACACTGCGCATGCAGCGTGAGCAGCGCGAAGCTTTTGAAAGCCGTATGCAGCGTATGCGGTCTGCGCTTGGGTTTACAGGCACCGACAAGACAGACAAGCTTTTGGCGAAAATTGAAAAGCTGGAAGATGAGGTCGCCACATTGTCTTCCAAATTGACAGGTGAAGTCAAAAGCAATGATAAGGATGTGACAAAGCGTTTGGCACGTTTGAGCGCCGAGATTGATACGCTTTCTAAAGCCAGCGCCCCTGCGTCTGTCGCCAAGCCTGCGGTCAAGAAAACAGTTGCTAAAAAAACAGTGGCCAAAAAAGCCCCAGTGAAAAAAGCAGCGCCCAAGGCTGTGAAAGCTGCTCCGGCTAAAGCCCCTACCGCCCCTGCCGCGGCTGCAAAAGCCGCACCTGCCAAGACAACACGTGCCCCTTCTACGCCTAAAACCGTCTAATTACTTTTCTCAAAGCGTTCATAGTATTATCAAACCGGCGCTTGAGCGATAAATAAGCTAAAAAAGCCGGGGCGTTCCTTTCAGGAGCGTCCCGGTTTTTGTATCTGGAATAATATACAGCGCTTGATCCACCAAGCTTATCCTTGCGCTGCCTGTTGCGCTATGGCTCGTCGCGCTGCTCGTCGCGCTGCTCGTCGCGCTGCTCGTCGCGCTGCTCGTCGCGCTGCTCGTCGCGCTGCTCGTCGCGCTGCTCAAACGGAGCCATTTTAACTTGGGTACGCTTTAGTATCCGCGATCCAGACAGAAATCGGCCAAACTCTCTAGGAGGATACGATACTCGCTTTCTGGCAGGGTGATCAGGGCGTTCTTGGCCAATTGGATATAGGCCTTTGCTTCATCCATACTGGCCTTTGCGGCATCGGTCTGGCGGATTAAGTGAATGGCATGGGCCAAGTCACTGTCTTCTTGTTTGTCAACCTGCATTGCGCGATCCCAGAATGCGCGATCCTCCGGCGCCCCGCGTCGGCGCGCGATAACAACGGGCAGCGTAATTTTTCCTTCGCGAAAATCATCGCCGACAGACTTGCCGATCAGAGAGGTTGTCCCGCCATAATCGAGCGTATCGTCGACTATCTGAAAAGCAAGGCCAAGATTTTTTCCGTAACTGGCCAGAGCGGCGCTGTGTTCAGCATGACCGGCTGATAAAGCTCCGGCCTCTGCGGCCGCTTCAAACAGGGCGGCTGTTTTCGCTTCGATAATCGCCAGATATTCTTCTGTCGGCAAATCAAGTCGCCCTTGTGCGGCGAGCTGGCGAACCTCGCCTTCGGCGATCACGCCTGAGGCCTTTGCGAGAATATCGAGTATTTTGATCTCACCGGTGCGCACCATCAGGTGGAAGGCTTTGGCAAACAGAAAATCACCGACCAAGACCGAGGCGGTATTGCCCCATACCATTTTTGCGGCTGGTTTGCCGCGCCGTAAATCGCTATTGTCGACCACATCATCATGCAAAAGCGTGGCGGTATGGATAAATTCTACCGCAGCCGACAGATAATGCGTTGCAGAGGTCGCGCCGCCGGCGGCATAAGCGGCGGCCAAAGTGATCATCGGGCGAAGTCTTTTGCCCCCTGCGGCAACGATATAGCCGGACAGATCGGGGATCATATCGACGGGGCTGGCCGCTTCTTCGGTAAGAATGGTCTCGACGATCGCCAAATCATCCTTCAGACAGGTCTGCATATATTCAATCGTGCTGAAAGGGCTCTTGGAGGCTGGGTTTAACATGTGCAAAAGAAGGGTAAACTTTCTGGGCCTCTGAAATGGCGCTTGATAAAAACTTAAATTAGCGAATAATTACCTTCTTGTACCGTGGCTCGGTGCCGCATCCCGACAAGGCCTAGACGCTAAGGCACAGGATACAGGACACAGTCTTGAGGAAAACAGAGATATGGAAAATATATTAAAGACGACAGACCCTGTAAAACTCTCCTTTGCCCGCCATTTACTGGATGAAGCGGGGATCGCCTATTTTGTCGCGGATCAATATATTTCGGCTGTTGAGGGCAGTATTGGTGCCTTTCCGCAGCGCCTCATGGTTGCCATTGAAGATGCCTCTAGGGCTCGTCATTGCTTGCTTCCACTTTTTTGCGATGATTCTGAGACTGGTTCAGCCTGATCATGCCAGAGATCGCCTATACTGAAGATACTGTGCTGGGCGGGCGTGTGCATCTTGTGCAACCCAAAGAGGGCTTAAGAACGACAAGCGACAGCCTGCTTCTGGCCGCCGCCATAGACGCGCGCCCTGGCGCAGAGGCGCTGGAGATGGGTACAGGCTGCGGCGGCGCTCTCCTAGCGGCGGCTTGGCGATTGAAGGAGACCTCATTTACAGGTGTTGAGATAAATCCGTCTTTGGCTGATTTTGCCCAGCGCAGCGTCGATAAAAACGGGTTTAGCGACCGCTTACAGATTGAGACGGCGGATATGACGTCATGGGCGCAGGCCTATGAGAACAGGTTTGATACAGTTTTTTCCAATCCCCCTTATTTTGCTCCGGGCAGTATACAGCCGCCCGGACCGGATCGCGCACAGGCCTATATTGAAAGCGTGAGCCTGGAGGCTTGGCTGAAAGCCATGCTGTTTGCCTTGAAGCCCCGTGGTTGCCTCGTATTAATCCACCGTGCTGCGGAATTGGCACGTTTACTTAACCTTTTGGACAATAGGACAGGGGAGATTACAGTTCTGCCTGTCGCTTCTTTTGCGGGTCATGAAGCCAAACGTGTTGTGATTCGAGCCAGAAAGGGTCTTAAACGCGGGCGTGTCAGACTGCTTGCGCCTTTGGTGATGAGAGAAGGGGCCGATCATAGATTTACGCCAGAATTACAGCACATTGATCAAGGCGGCGCGATTGTGTGGCCCTGAAATCATATGAAAATCACGAGAGGGGCGCCCGCCCCCTACTGTTTCAGGGCGATCTTTTTTAAACTTAAGCTGGGTTCGGCTTGCGGTTTTTCCTGTCGGGCTCTAACACTCGCAGAGTATTTCAAGTCATAGATTGTTTTTCAGGTTTTAAAGATGAATATATCAAAGCCAGATTGTTTTCAGGATATTATCATCCGCTTGCAGGCCTATTGGGCCGATCAAGGCTGCGCCATACTTCAGCCCTATGATATGGAGGTTGGAGCCGGCACATTGCATCCGGCCACAGCTTTACGGGCCTTAGGACCGAAAGCTTGGAATGCGGCCTATGTGCAACCCTCAAGACGGCCCGCAGATGGGCGCTATGGCAATAATCCCAATCGACTTGGCCATTATTATCAATATCAAGTGATTATGAAGCCCAACCCACCTAATTTTCAGGATTTATATCTCGGATCACTGGCCGCGATTGGGATTGATCAGAGCTTGCATGATATCCGCTTTGTTGAAGATGATTGGGAAAATCCGACCATAGGAGCCTGGGGACTTGGCTGGGAGGTTTGGTGCGATGGTATGGAGGTCAGTCAATATACCTATTTTCAGCAAGTTGGTGGGTTGGATGTGCGCCCGGTTTCAGGCGAGCTGACTTATGGTCTGGAGCGTCTCGCCATGTATGTACTGGATGTCGACCATGTGATGGACCTACCCTTTAATACACCAAGCTGCGCGGCGCCTTTAACCTATGGTGATGTCTTTCTGGAAAATGAACGCCAGCAATCCCATTTCAATTTCCATCAGGCCGATGTCGACATGCTCAAGACATGGTTTGCCGATTGCGAACGCCAATCCTCACACTTGCGTGACGTGGGGCTTGCTCTGCCCGCCTATGATTATGCCCTGAAAGCCAGTCATACATTTAACATAATAGATGCGCGCGGGGCGATTTCGCCAACCGAACGCCAGGCCTTTATTGGGCGTGTGCGCGATCTTGCCCGCGGCGCAGCGGCGCTTTGGGCTGAGCAGAGCGAGGCTGAAACAAGCCAGTTTGAACAAAATCAGGCGGCGCTTTAATGGGGGGGCAGGTCCGCCAAGAGCTAGGGTGCTCAAAGTCTGCCTTATCTGCTGAGTATCATTGTTTAACTTTCAATCATAAAGGACACCCAAATGAGTGAGACACCAGAAATTGCGGCCAAAGAACCGATCAAGGTTGATGTAGAAGAAGGTAAAACTTACTTCTGGTGTACATGCGGCCAGTCCAAGCGCCAGCCTTTTTGCGATGGCAGCCACCAGACAACATCATTCACCCCGCTCCCTTGGACGGCGACGAAGACCGGCCCGGCATTTTTCTGCGCCTGTAAACAGACTGCCAAAAGCCCACTTTGCGATGGATCGCATGCACGGCTTGCAGACTGATCTGAAGATTTGCAATATATTATTGGAGTACACAGATGAGCTTGCATCTTTACCTGTTTTCTCTAAAACGACGCTTTCAACTCTTAGGCTT
>JARFRJ010000428.1 GCA_029287305.1 Hyphomonas sp.
TCATTGCCGGGCTTGGCTTTACCGATGATGCCACAGTATTGGCCGCCACACTTGGCATTGTCAGCGCGCATATCCAGCCAAGACACCGGCGCGCCGCCCGCCGACTGCTGGGCCTGAAAGCGACAAAAGACGCCCGGAAAACCCCTTCAGACTAAGCTTCACGGCTGGGGCGTTTAAAGCCTGTCCGCGTCTCATTCTTCAAGTGACGAAAATCTAACAAATATACTGGAAGTCGATTTTACGACCGTATTTTCGCAAGAAAGAATACACATTGATTGTGATCAAGTGCCAGATGTTCTGATCCCTTAACCAGACCTATAGTGATGTGTTTGCAGTTTGCACGAATGCGGGGCTGAGAAGACGCATCGCTGTGACTTCAGCACGAGTTCGCCCCACAGGCAAGGCTGGGTCATTGCGCCCTCGAAATGACAAGGTGTATGACGATGCAAAACAGCTCTATTGATCATCAAGGGTCACTCTCAACCCAAGATCAAGCAACAAAACCTAAGACAAATGCACCAACCGTGCGGGTTTGCATTGGCTCACCTCCCCCGCCCGTAAGGCTGATGCGTCATCCGCAACTGCTCGCACACTCTCTTGGTGGAAAACTTGTCCTTGCCCATATTGTAGAGGCACCTAGCACCGAAACTGTCCCGTTTGACCCGGTCGATTGGGACATTCAGCGGCGCGAGGCGAGCGCAAATCTGGCAAACTTGGCGAATGCTATAGCAAGCCCGAATGTAGACGTTGAAACAGAGCTGCTTGAGGGGCGATTAGTCGACCAAATTCGTGCCTGCAATGCCAGAAAGCCTCGCGATATAACAACTGTATTTCGAGTTGGGTCGGGCAATGACTGGCCCGCCATGGGGCCTGCCAGAAGCCTGATTGAGGCTGAGATTGGGTCAGTCTTGATGGTACCTACAGAGATATCATCCACATATCCGAAGAAATACACTAAAATCATCGTCCCGCTTGATGGCTCTGCGCGCGCTGAGAGCGCAGTCCCAAATGTCGTCAGGCTGGCGAAATCGAATGAGGCTGAACTCGTTCTATGCCATATCGCCCCAGACCCGCAAATAACGCAGCTGGGTCAGCCAAATGCTAAAACCGTTGAGATGCGCAATCAGGCCGCCAAACAGAATAAAAGAACTGGCCGGGAATATTTGAACAGAATTCAATCTAGGATGAGAGATTGCGGGCTCAACGTATCGACGATTGTTTCAGATGGCGGCGATGTGCGGCGCGCGCTGCTAAAAGTCATTCACGATCAAAATGCAGACTTGGTGGTTATGGCCTCGCATGGACAAAGTAACCATCCGGATGTTCCAACCGGCGATATCGCCAACTTTATAATGCGCCGATCGCCCGTGCCTGTGCTTATGGTCAGGCCTTCGAAAAGAAGCGAACAGAATCACATTTTTGGCAAGGCAACTTCGGAAGGTGTCCGTCAGCCTCATAATGTTCTCAAATGAACACTGAGGCCCGGTTTTCGGA
The DNA here is from genome assembly GCA_029287305.1 of Hyphomonas sp. Classification (GTDB taxonomy): domain Bacteria; phylum Pseudomonadota; class Alphaproteobacteria; order Caulobacterales; family Hyphomonadaceae; genus CALLCD01. Next base: position 1,495 of record JARFRJ010000428.1, read on the forward strand.
GGCCGATCCTGCCCAAAATCCGGCTCAAAACCTTGCGCACACGCATAATCTGTCCACTATTAAACCTGTTCGGGTCGCACTTTACCGAAATCTGTCGGTGATCCCGGAATGGTTGGAGAAAACCAAAGCCTATTGCCGAGACCCTGCTCCCGAGGCTGTCAGAGCTGCGGACTGGTTTCTTGACAATGAGTATCAAATCGCGCGCGCTGTAAGGGGGCTTCGCAATGATCTTTCTATTGAATTCTATAACCGCCTGCCAGCGCTTTGGGTTGACGGGCGCCGCTCGGTCCCGCGCATTTTCGATCTTGCACACAGCCTTATCGATATGGCCGAGCCTCAACTCACACTCGCTGTCATAATCCAGTTTGTTTCTGATTATCAGAAGATATCTCCGCTCACAAATGCCGAGCTTTGGGCCCTGCCCTCTATGCTGCGTCTAGCATGCTTGGAGCATCTGGTGGATAGTTTTCAACATATCGATGATGCTTTGGCGGCGCCCTTTGACATCAGTGCGCAGACAAAGCGTGGGCGAGCGCGCCGACCGGTTGATCGCATAGCTCGCTCTATCACCAATTTGATTGCCGTGCAGGCTATCAAATGGCCGGACTTTGTTGATCAGACGAGCCTTATCGAAGCACGTCTTTCAGAAGACCCAGCCGGGGTCTACCCCAGAATGAACTTCGACACGCGCGACCGATATCGAAAGTGCATCGAACAGCTTGCGGATCGCTCTACCCTAGATGAAATACAAATCGCCCGTGAGACGCTAACGCTCGCGCAATCGCGTTCTGACTGTGCCCGAAAAAGCCATGTTGGGTTTTGGTTGATTGATGCTGGCCGCGCCGAGCTGGAACAGGAAATCAAATATAAACGATCAATATCGGAGTCTTTGATAAGAATTGCGCGCCAGCATACTGTCACGCTTTATTTCTGCGCGCTTATTTGCGGCTTACTCCTGAGCTTCATAGTGCCTGTCATTTATCTTTCGCGCAATGAAGCAGGTCCTTGGCTGTGGATTGCAGGTCTTTTAATATCCTTAATCCCGGCAAGCTTGCTTAGCGTCTATACAGTAC
>JARFRJ010000450.1 GCA_029287305.1 Hyphomonas sp.
CACCTATACGGACTGGCCGCTTATGGCGGGTGAGGTTTTCCCATCCAATTATATTGAGCCGGGCTATGGCGGGCGTACCCTGTTTGAAGGGCGTGCCGCGACCCAGTTTAATCATCGCTTTCTGGCCTATATCCTGATGGCGGTTTCACTCTATGCTTGGCTAAAATATCGCCGCGCGGGTTTTGCGCTCATGGCGGGGTTGATCTGGGCACAGGCCGTTTGGGGCATACTTACGCTCGTCATGGCGGCACCAATAGGGCTGGCCCTCATCCATCAGGGACTTGGTGTGATTATCTTGATTGCGGCGGTGCGTCTGGTCTGGTTAGAGCGGGCAATGCCTATGGCAAAGCTTCAAACAAGCTTGTCGGATTGAGGAAGATAATCTGATGCGCTTGCCCGACCGGGCCTGCAATAACAATTATCCCGTTTGGATATCCGCCATAGCGTACTTCTGATAGGGCCGCCAGCGCGGTGATCTCATCGGGCAAAAGAATTGTAATACCGGGTAATAATTCGATATCGACTGTCTTACTATTGGCTTGTGTCACGGTGAGCCTGTCCTCGGCTGTGCGGGCAAGTGTGAAACTCTTGCCCATTTTGCGCATTTTGGCCAAATCCAGCGCGTCTTCTGCAGGGGCTATCTGGATATCAAGATACAGATTACAGCTGGCGATGGGGCCGCTTTGACTGCGCCTTTCACCCAAAGGTGAGAAGATGAGCACATCGGCTTTCTCTTCCACCCTGCCCGTGTGCAGCGTCTGCCTGTCAGCCTCTGTCCAATAGGCAAGCTGCATCAGACTAGTCTCATCAAGCGGCGGCCCAGCGCACAGCCCTGCAGCGCCTATATCTTCCAGAAGCGGCAGGGTTAAAGGTGCGTCTAAAACCGGGCTATAGGTGTAAAGATTAAGATTACCTGCCCGATCTATACCGGGAAAGAGATTAAGCGGCGTGTCCTGCAGCACAACCGCCTGCCCATCTGCGAGCGCGGTGATATTGAGAGCTTCCGCCGAGGTTAACCGATCCCCGTCCAGAGTGAGAAATTGTAAAGCGCCAGAGACATAGACCGCCGCCAAAAACGGCTCTGATCCGCCGACAAAGGCAAGGTCGGTTACCGGCTCGTCCAAAGCCCGGCTCGCCCAGACCGCTTGCAAAGGATAGGCAGGCTCGGCTGGATGCACGCGCTCGGCTTTATCAACTGCGACCGGAGCAGAGTTTTGTGTCTCTGAACAGGCGGCAAGAAATATAAGAATTGCCGCAAAGCTAAGATTGACAAATGCGCTTACGGACCTTAAAGCCACGAGCTTGAACATATTTATTTACTCCGAAAGGGGCCCTTGCGCCTGAAGCCTATGACGTCAACTTTATTAAAACCGGCAGAGGTTGAGCACAAATGGATTGTTATTGACGCCGAAGGCGTCGTGATAGGTCGTTTGGCGTCTTATATCGCGAAACGCTTGCGGGGCAAACACCGCTTGGACTATACACCGCATGTTGATTGCGGCGACCATATTGTTGTGATCAATGCTGAAAAGGCTGTTTTCACAGGCAGTAAGCTTTCCGACAAGATTTATTATCGTCACACCGGATATCCGGGCGGGATTAAATCGACAACCGCCGGGAAGGTTTTATCGGGGCGTTTTCCTGAACGCGCCGTTGAATTGGCTGTAAAGCGTATGCTGCCTAGGGAAAGTAGTTTAGCGCGTCGTCAATTCTCCAAATTACGGGTCTATGCCGGGGTAGATCATCCTCATGAAGCCCAATCACCGCAAAAGGTCGATTTTGGCGCTCTGAACACAAAGAATATGAAAGTCGGCTAATGTCTGATTCTGCACAATCTCTCGAAACTCTTGATCAATTACAAAGTACAGACGGCACTGTCGTTGCCGCGCAAGAAGCTCTTCCGGAGCCTAAAATTGACGCTTTCGGGCGCTCATACGGAACAGGACGACGTAAATCAGCCGTCGCCCGTGTCTGGCTGAAACGCGGCAGTGGCCGGATTACGATCAATGGCAAGGACCAGGAGGCTTATTTTGCTCGCCCAGTTCTACGCATGGTTCTCGCCCAGCCCTTGATTGAATCGGGCCGGGATACGGAATATGATGTCATTTGCACGGTAAAAGGCTCTGGCCTTTCCGGACAGGCCGGGGCGGTACGCCACGGTATCAGCCGGGCACTTGTTGCTTACGAGCCAAGCCTGCGGGCTGTGCTTAAGCCGTTTGGCTTTATGACCCGGGACCCGCGCGTGGTTGAGCGTAAGAAATATGGCCGCGCAAAAGCCCGTCGTAGCTTCCAATTCTCCAAGCGCTGATCTATTTTCTTCAAGGCGAGTTTTAGCGTTTATATGCGGCTTTCGCAGTCGTATATCTATAGCTGAATGACAGATGATGCGCCGACCAGGATGACCTCATGAAACCTAACATCTTTATTGATGGAGAGGCAGGAACGACCGGGTTGCGCCTGAAATCGCTTCTGGCTGGTCGGGATGAATTTGACCTTGTTTCGATTGATGCCACCAGACGCAAGCTCACGCACATACGCCGTGAATATTTGAATGCGGCAGATATTGTGATCCTGTGTTTACCAGATACTGCCGCGCGTGAAGCGGTTACCCTGATCAATAATCCGAATGTGCGAATCATTGACGCCTCCAGTGCACACCGCACAGATGCCGATTGGACCTATGGGTTCCCGGAAATGAGCAAAGGTCAGGGCGAGGTGATACGCCAATCCAGACGTGTTACCAATCCAGGGTGTTATCCGACCGGGTTTATCGCGCTCATGCGTCCTCTGGTTGAAGCGGGGCTGGTTCCGCAGGATTGGCCTGTGAGTGTGCACGCCGTTTCAGGCTATTCAGGGGGCGGTAAAGCCCTGATCCATCTTTATGAAAGCGGCCAGGGCGAAGCTTATCGCGCATACGCCTTGAAAGGGGCGCACAAGCATTTGGCCGAGATGCAGCGCTATACCGGTCTTAACCATGCACCGCATTTTAGTCCGTCTGTGGCGGCCTATGCGCAAGGCATGCTGATTGAAATACCCTTACCCCTTTGGGCCTTACCAAAAACCATTTCCCGGTCAGACATTCATGCGGTGTTAAGCGCGGCCTATTCAGAAGCTCATTTTGTGACCGTGCATAGTCTGGACCTTGCAGATCATTTGGACATATTGGAGCCAGAAGCGCGCAATGGTACGAATTTTATGGATTTATATGTCTGTGGTACAGATGACGCCCTGCGTCTCATGGCCCGCTTTGACAATCTGGGCAAAGGGGCTGCAGGCGCAGCCGTGCAGAACCTTAATCT
>JARFRJ010000495.1 GCA_029287305.1 Hyphomonas sp.
GTTTGGGGATATTGCAGATGCTGAGGCCTGCGAACAGCAATTTCGCAATGCCTATCTGATGGGCTGCGCCGGGGCGTGGAGCTTGCATCCCAACCAGATTGATATCGCCAAAAAAGTGTTTTCTCCCGAGCCGGATGAGGTTGCCTTTGCGCGGCGTATTCTGGACGCGATGCCGGATGGATCCGGTGTGGCTATGATTGATGGGAAGATGCAGGATGATGCGACCTGGAAACAGGCGAAAGTCATCGTTGATCTGGCCGATTTGGTGGCAGCAAAGGACAGCGCCTGACCTTCCCGATCGCCGCGCGGCGGGCTATAAACTATCCTGCCCAAGGGCCTCTCATCGTCTTCAAGATGGTTTATAATCGACCTAAAGCCTCAAATAAGGGGATGTCGGCGGCAGGGGCTGGATAGGTTTGCAAGTCCTGCGGATGAACCCAAGCAAAACTCTGATCTTCGCGGGCGGTAATCCTGCCTGTCCAATCATGGCAGGCATAAAGGGGCATTAACAGGTGAAACGCCTCATAGGCATGGCTGGCAAATTGTAACGGGATGAGCGCCCCGGCGCGGACCGTAATCCCCAATTCTTCATACAGTTCGCGAATAAGGGCCATTTCCGGGTTTTCACCCGCCTCTATTTTTCCACCGGGAAACTCCCATAAACCGGCCATGGCTTTACCATTTGGACGCTGGGCGAGCAAAATCCGCCCTGCCGAATCATAAAGCGCGGCAGCGGCAACCAGCAAAAGCGGCTTTGTCATGTCCGATAGGCTCCATTAATCTCAATATAACCATGCGTCAGATCACAGGTCCAGACCCGTGAGGCGGCGGTTCCGACCCCGACATTCACGCGAATTTTGATCTCACTTTGACGGCAGATTTCACTCGCCATGGCTTCGTTATAGCTCTCTGCGCGGGCCCCGTTTCTGGCCACTTGATGATCTCCAAACCAGATATCTAACCTGTCGCGCTCAACTGGTTCACCGGATTTACCGACCGCCATGACAATGCGGCCCCAATTGGCGTCATTGGCCGCCAAAGCGGTTTTGACCAATGGAGAATTGGCGATAGAGCAGGCAATGGATTTTGCAGAGGCTTTCGTTTCTGCCCCCTCAACGGTAATTTCAATCAGCTTGGTCGCGCCTTC
>JARFRJ010000523.1 GCA_029287305.1 Hyphomonas sp.
GCTATCCGGGCGGCGTGCATTTTGAAATGACAGGTCAAAATGTCACCGAATGCCTGGGCGGTGCGCAGGCGATATCAGAAGCTGACCTGTCATCCAGATACCACACTCATTGTGATCCGCGTCTAAATGGCGAACAGGCCCGTGAACTCGCTTTTCTTGTGGCCGAACAGCTCTCTGAACTGCACTCAGTCGCGACACCTTTGCGCCAAACTGGAGAGATAGATAGGATTTGAGCCATGACCCGGCGGGACTGGCCCGGTTGGATGCGGACCAATGATATTCTTGACCTGTTAAAGCTGTCCGTTCCGATTGCCATTTCGCGCATGTCGTGGATGCTTATCGCGCTGACCGATGCAATTGTGCTGGGCCAAGGCGCGGCCAGCGAACTGCCCTTGATTTTGAATGCCTGGCTGCCAATTGGGGTCTCACTCGGTCTCGGCATGGGCATTTTGCTCGGCGTGCAAGTGCTGACCTCAGAGCTTATGGGGCAGGCAAAGCCAGGCGAAACGGGCCGCATATTCCGCCGCGGCATGGTCTGGGCCATCGCGCTTGGGGTGGCTTTAATGGGGCTTGTCTATTTTGGCGCCGAGCCCCTCTTCAAATGGATATTTATTGAGATCAGTCCAAACCCCTCCATGAGCGCACAATTCAGCGCCGAGGAGATTGCCGAAGAAATTACGCGCGTCACGCAAATTCTCTCCTATGGCATGATTGGTTTTATGGCTGGCACGGTCTGCAGTTATTATCTGGAAGCTTTGCGCAAACCTCTGATTGTCACGCTAATTGCCTATATCGCTGTGGCGGTAAATGTCCTTCTGGATTGCGCTTTGGTCTTTGGCTGGTGGGGCTTGCCGCAAATGGGCGCAGAGGGCGTTGCCTGGGCCACCACGATCGGGCGCTGGCTGGTTGTCATTCTGTCTCTCATATTTATTCTCAAATGGACACCCGCTTTGGAGCCAGCCCCGCCTGCGCCAAAAGGGGAAGCGCGTCATCAATTCAATGTCGGCATTGGCACCGCGATCAGTAATGTTGCTGAATGGGGCGGGTTCAATACGACCTATGTGATCGCCGCCTTTATCAGCCTCGCGGTTAACTCTATCTATGGCTATACGGTTCAAATTATGGGCATATGTTTCATGCTGTTTCTGGGCATTGGCTCGGCGACCAGTGTGCGCGTCGCGGAAAATTATGGCGTGAAGGATATTGAGAGCGTGAAGGACGCCTCAAGACTGGGCGTGGCGGCCACACTCAGCATGGGCTTTATTCTGGCCTGTCTGATTTTTGCACTTCGGGACATTATACCGCTTGGCCTTGTCAATAAAGAGGCGGAGATTGATGGTGTTCTTCTCGCCCCGGCGATTGGAGCTTTATTGATCTATGCCGCGATTGGTACGACCCTTGACGGGCTTCAGGCCACAGCCTCCATGGCTTTGAGGGCGCAGAATATTATTTGGCTGCCAAGCTTCATTCACATTACCTCCTTCTTTGCGATCATGCTGCCATCGGGCTATTGGCTCGGTATTGTTCTGGAACGCGGCGCACAAGGCATGATGGAAGCGGCTGTGATCGGGGTCGGCATAGCCGGCATAGCCCAATGGACGCTATTGGAGTTCACGCTGAATGGTTACAGTACCAGAACTATAGACAAAAAAATCGGGGCACACGTCTCTCATTTAGAATGAGAGGCCTGTGCCCCAAAACAGGTTTAATTGATCTTGTGAAACCGTCCTGTCTGATGATAGATCACACAGGAAAATTCCTAAATATCACTAGATATTACTAGATATCTTTCAATGCCGAAGCGGGCTTGAAAGCTGCAGAGGTTTTCTCTGGAATATGTATTTTATCGCCTGTGGCTGGGTTACGGCCATCGCGGGCTGCACGGGTTTTGGCCATAAATGTTCCAAAGCCGGAAATCGCAACCGATTCCTTACCTTTTACAGCCTCTGTGATCGTATCAAAAACAGCATCTACAGCGCTGGCCGCGCCCGCCGCTGTCATCCCAGTTGACGCTGCAACTGCTTTTGTCAATTCGCTTTTATTCATTCTATTCTCCATATCTAGCGGCATAAAGCCGTAACAGTAGATGGCATGATTCGGACAAAGCCTATAAGAAAAAGCCTGCTGTGACGTGTTATTTTACCAATATCCAGCCTTCTTCGTCTTCCAATTGCGCGATATTGAGACTGTCAAGCTCTGGCGGTGGTCCAAATAGGCCTCCCAAAGCGCTGCGCGTATCCAGATCATGATAATACATCGCCGCGCCGCGAACCTGGGCTTCATCAAGAATTTCACCTTCCTTGGCTTTGATTTCAAGCGCGGAAGGATAAATCTCTGCAATGACCGTCTGCACCTCGCTCAGCGCCTCTTCATCCAATACATTCAAACCCGTCTCAAACGGCCAGAGTTTCGCGCCCGGCAGGCTGTCACGCAGAGCCAGAATATGGGGTAATCCGGTCAGGCTTTGACTGCCAACACTGCCCGTATAGGCCAATTGCCAAGCTGATTTGGGCTTCGCCTTTAAATGCTCGCGCAAATACATCTCAGTTTGACGATATTCCGGCAAGAGACCGGTCGTAAAATCACTCTTTTTGCCAGACAGTGTCTTGACCTGATCGCGCGCGGGCGCGCCCCAAAACGGAAAAGGGCCACCGCTGATTTTATAGTTCATGCCAGCGGCAATCGCATAACGGGCATTATTATTGTCTTCCTTATCCTTCAGCTTTGAGGCTAGAAACGCCATCATGGCGCGCCAGGCGGGTTGGCTTTCGGTCTCAAGACCGAGCGCCTTGGCCGTTCCAGCAGGATAGCCAAAAGAGAAATCAAAGCCGAGCAAGACCCGGTCACCGCGTCGGTTAAGCTTGGCAATCAAGCCTTTGATCAGTTCAATGGCTTTCACACGTGTCGACGGATTGGCGGCTGTGAATTGAAATTTCAGGCGGGCATCGCGCGCCATCACCCCGACCCAGATTGAGTTTACGCCTGTAACGGGCTTCGTCGCCGCGCTCCAGTCCACCATAATATATGCATCAAAAAGCCGGGCCATAAGACGTCCTGCCTGTTCTATAATAATTGAGTTTAAAGAGATTGGATCGCGCCTGAAACTCCAGACTGCTTAGGGCCAAAACCATCTCAGAATAAAAACTGCTCCTGCAATATACGTTCGTCGAGGGCATGACCACGATCAAACAGCATGGTCAAGCTTTTTGAGCGATCTTCACATATTTCGACATGGCGAATATCGCGCACTTCAATATTATCGGCTGTGGCCGAGACATGGCGACGCGCCGCTTCAAGCACTTCAATGCGAACCTTGGCAGTATGACGCAGCAAAGCTCCACGCCAGCGCCTTGGCCGATACGGGCTGATCGGTGTCAGCGCCAGCAAGTTCGCCCCCAGCGGCAGGATAGGGCCATGAGCGGAAAAATTATACGCCGTTGACCCGGCAGAGGTCGCCACCAATATCCCATCACAGGCCAGATTGGACAGACGCTCTTGACCGTCAACCCAAATACGCAGCTTGGCCGTTTGCGCGGTTTGGCGCAGTAAGGAAACTTCATTTATGGCCAGATGCTCATGGCTTTGACCCGCCAGATCAATCGCCGCCATATGCAAGGGCGGCAGGATCACGCGTTCAGCAGCATCAATGCGGGCCGGCAAATCCTCCTCATTATACTCATTCATCAAAAAGCCCACCGTGCCGCGATGCATGCCATAAACTGGTTTACGGTCTTTAAATCGCCGCCGCAGCGTATCGAGCATTGCGCCATCCCCGCCCAGGACGACAATGACATCGGCCTCATCCTCCGGCGTGATGCCATAGCGGGCTTGTAAACGGTTCAAAGCGATCTGCGCTTCAGGGCGTCGACTGGCATAAAAGGCGATAGAAACAGACATGCATCTAACTGGCGAGAATGTCGCGCTAGGTCAAGCGTCGGGGGCCATCTTGACACTGATCTTGACACTGCTGAATGCCTTAGCCTTGGCGTCTGGTTTAAACCGGCAAACCATTTTGGGGATAGGCAGACGCCGCCTAGAGGGCTATAATTCGGTAAATAAAAAGCAGGCCAGCACACATTCAGATAGATTGAGGAGACCAAACCTATGGCAGACGGAACCGCAAAACTTAGCGTAAAAGAAACCGTAAGCAAGGAAGAATGGAAAGCGCGGGTTGATCTGGCCGCCCTCTATCGCCTGACCGCTCTGCATGGGTGGGATGATATGATTTTCACCCATATCTCAATGCGCATACCCGGGCCGGAGCATCATTTTCTGATCAATCCCTATGGCTGGTTTTTTGAAGAAATGACCGCGTCCAGCCTCGTCAAAGTGGATTTGGAGGGTAATATTGTCGGTGAGAGCAATGCGATGATAAATCCAGCCGGGTTTACGATTCATTCGGCTGTGCACATGGCCCGCGAAGATGCGGTCTGTGTTATGCATGTGCATACAGATGATGGTGTGGCTGTCTCAGCCCAGCGCCATGGATTATTGCCCATCTCTCAAACCGGCATGATCGCTATGTCAGATGTTGCCTATCATGAGTATGAGGGCGTGGCTCTTGACCATGATGAAAGAGCGCGCATCATTGCCGATATGGGGGATAAATCCCTGCTTATCCTGCGCAATCACGGAACGCTGACCTGCGGCGCGTCTGCGGGCCAGACTTTTATGCGCATGTTCTTTCTGGACAGCGCCTGTGCGAGGCAGGTCAAAGCCCTGTCGGCTGGACGGGAAAATCTGATTGAATGTTCTGAGGAGGTTCAAAATGTTGTCAAAGGTCAGTCCAGTCCGGAAGGCATGAAGGTTCTGGCCGATATGCTGGCTTGGCCGGCACTGCTGCGCCGTCTGGACCGGCAAATGCCGGGATATGACGCCTAGAGCGCCTAAACGGTATCTCTCAAGACATTTATATATCCGCAGGTATTGCAACCTAAAGTATTATATCCGACCCTTATCACGAGAGCAGGCGGCGGCCTGCAAACTTTTCAGCCTGTACGGACTGATCGCCTGCCTGCTTTGCACTCAGACCGCATGGGCCGGGCCGTGGACACAGGAAAAAAGCACAGCTTATCTAAACACCACCCTCCTCTATCAGACGATAGAGGGCCAAACCGCTTGGCGCGGGGAGGTCTATAGCGAATATGGGCTGACGCCAGACTGGACAGGGATTGCAAAAATAGACGGTCTTAAATTTGCCGACCTGTCCGGCTTTGACCAATATGGATATCAGATCGGATTGCGCCGGGCGCTTTGGCAAAAAGGGCGATGGCAGAGCGCTATTGAACTTAGCTATATCTATGGCCCAAATGTGATCGGCATAGAGCAAGGCTGCGCGTCACCCGGCGGGCTCATCCGGTTCAGCTTTGGCGCAAATGGGCAAAACAAAAAGGGCCGAGACTGGTATCTTTTTACAGATACAGCGTTGCAACAACATAAGGGATGTTTCCGCCAGCGTTTGGAAGCGGGCTATGGGCGCGAGATCAGGGAAAACTGGACGAGTATCACCAAATTCTATCTGGATTTTGGCACAGGCTATGCACGGTCTATCAAAACTGAAACCCTGCTGTCCCATCGCCATGGAAAAACGCATATCCATATCGGCGTGCGCCAGGAATTGGGCGGAAACTTTGAAGAATTTGGTCTTATTATGGGTTTGGAACGGCGGTTTTAGCGCGGTTCAGTTCAGTTCAGTTCATCTGGTTCCATCACACCCATAAACTGTTCGGATTTATCC
>JARFRJ010000016.1 GCA_029287305.1 Hyphomonas sp.
GGATAAATAGAGTTGATAATATAGGTTATTTTTCCTGTATTACAGAATGATATTTGGCCGATAAACAGGCCGCTTTTGAAAGCGCTAATTGCAAGGCATCTAGCCATTCATCCATATCACAATCATCGCGGTCATCTTCTATACGATGGCAGGCGTGACAGACGGTTGATCGATCTCGTTTAAAGGCGGCAGCAACGCGTGACATCGACAAACCACATCCAATATAGACAATATACATAGCAATTTGGCGACCATAGGCGACCTCTGCGGAGCCGCGCCGGGTGTGCAAAACATCTTGCAAAGATAAATTAAGCGAATAAGCGACAAGGCTCATTGCCAATTGTGCAATATCCTTATCTAAACAGTGATCTATCCGCGACATCATTTCACCCTACTCAATTTACAGTAATCTTAACGGACACTCTAAAGTGTAGGATTATATTCCTATATATATAGATTTTACAAGCACCTAAAGGCTTATTTCGCTTGATAAGTTTTTATAAATCACGTAGCGGGCGAACAATTATGGCCTTAAAGCGCTGCCCGCAGATAGGATCAAATTTGCGCAATTTTGGTTTAATTTCGTTTACGCGCGGGCCATATTTGGTTCAATCTGGATCGATACGGTCCGCGCGAGAGTTTGCGTATTTAGCTCGGTCAGCTTGAAAGCCTTATGAAGCGATGGCGCGCTTGATTGACCCGTTCGACCGCCCGTTTCAACTGCAAACGCGCCTTTACCCCTTCCCTATCGAATATCCAGACTTGCTAATCGCGTATCGCTTGGGCTAGGGCTTGTCCGCGTCAGCCTAAATTTAAAGGATACTTTCCCTATGACCCGCACTGATCCTCAATTAGCTCCCAAAAAGGTCGTCCTGGCTTATTCCGGGGGGCTGGACACATCGATTATTTTAAAATGGTTGCAAACTGAACTCGGCTGCGAAGTGATCACGTTCACCGCTGATTTGGGACAAGGCGAAGAGCTGGAACCCGCGCGTGAGAAAGCCCTGCAACTTGGCATTAAGCCAGAAAACATCTTTATCGAGGATTTACGCGAAGATTTTGTCCGCGATTATATCTTTCCCATGTTTCGGGCCAATGCCGTCTATGAAGGCGTGTATCTATTGGGCACCTCTATTGCCCGGCCCCTGATCGCCAAACGCCAGATTGAGATTGCCGAGGCCCTTGGCGCCGATGCGGTCTGTCATGGAGCAACAGGCAAAGGCAATGATCAGATCCGCTTTGAACTTGGCTATTATGCTTTGAAGCCGGACATTAAAGTGATCGCACCCTGGCGGGATTGGGCCTTCAAATCGCGCACAGACTTGCTGAATTTTGCTGAAGCTCAAGGCATTCCGGTTCCGGGGGATAAACACGGCGATGCCCCCTTCTCGGTGGATGCCAATCTTCTGCACACCTCCTCAGAGGGTAAAGCGCTGGAAGACCCCGGCGTCGCCGCTCCAGAATTTGTCTATCAGCGTACCGTCAGCCCGGAACAGGCCCCGGACACAGCTGAGATCATAAGCATCGCCTTTGAGCGCGGCGATCCGGTTGCCATTAATGGCGAGGCGATGAGCCCGGCAGCGCTTCTTACCCGCCTCAATGCTTATGGACACCGTCATGGCATTGGCCGGCTTGATCTGCTTGAAAACCGCTATATTGGTATGAAGTCACGCGGTATTTATGAAACCCCGGGCGGGACAATTCTTGCTGTCGCCCATCGGGGGATAGAACAGATCACCCTTGATAAGGGAGCTGCGCATCTAAAAGATGAGCTGATGCCGAAATATGCCGAACTTATCTATAATGGCTTCTGGTGGAGCCCAGAGCGCGAAATGTTACAAGCGGCAATCGATGCCAGCCAGACTTTTGTGACCGGCGAGGTAACCCTAAAGCTCTATAAAGGCGGGACATATCTGACCGCGCGCACAAGCCCGCTTTCGCTCTATTCGGAGGCCCATGTCACCTTTGAAGATGATGCTGGGGCGTAT
>JARFRJ010000073.1 GCA_029287305.1 Hyphomonas sp.
CATTCTCAGAGTGTGGCGCAGCGTTCGCCGTCCCTTGACGCATATGTATCAGTTCAAATCCACCGGATACAGCCTTTGCCACATCTTTGCGAAAATAGATCAGGACCGCGAGAAGTGTTCCCGAATGCGCCATGGCATTGAGGAGGAGTTCATCCTCTCCAATAATATTGAAAAGCCCAGAGACAAGCAGGACATGCCCGGAAGAGGAAATGGGCAGCCATTCGGTAATGCCCTGGATCACAGAAAGTATAAAAAGCTGGAAGAGAGACATAGTTTCCTTACGATGTTTCCTTGCGATCGAAATAAGACTGGCAGGCGGGCTAATTGGTAAGCTAACTGGCAAACTGAATGGCGGGCGGATAAAGAAGCCTTATAAATATGGTAAGAGAGACATCTCAAACCACCCTTTAAAAACTATAGGACCGGAAGGCAAGTGGGGTCTACAGGCTTGTCTTTAAGGGGGAAAGATTTTAGATACTATTTTGATATATAGATTTTATAAAAGAATGATATATGGTTGGATTTTGACGATGTCAGATATTATTATATATCATATCGATACTTATAGAGCATAAAGCGCTTGTCATAATGCGTTTCTCAACTTATCAGTACTTTTCACATATTGGAGCTCATAAATGTCGCACGACATGTTGAAATTTACGCAAATTGATTTGCAGACACCGCCAAAGCATAGCGCTAAAGCCCGTGTCGAAAATTTTGACGAGATTTACGCGCCCTATGATCCGGACGATGCTGAGGCGCAGGCTTCGCGCTGCTCGCAGTGCGGCGTGCCTTTTTGCCAGCAGGGGTGCCCTTTATCTAATAATATTCCCGATTGGTTGATGCTGGCGGCAAAGGGTCGGTTGGAAGAGGCCTATCATGCTTCCAGCGCGACCAATAATATGCCGGAAATTTGCGGTCGCATCTGTCCGCAAGACCGCCTTTGTGAGGGCTCTTGTGTTATTGAGCAGTCCGGTCACGGCACGGTGACCATTGGCGCGGTTGAGAAATATATTACCGATACCGCCTGGCAGGAGGGTTGGATAGTTCCGATCAAGCCGCCTGTGGAGCGCGCCCAAAGCATTGGTATTATTGGCGCAGGACCAGCTGGGCTCGCGGCGGCAGAAGAGTTGCGCCGTAAAGGGTATCAAGTGACAATTTATGATCGCTATGATCGCGGCGGCGGTTTGCTGGTTTATGGCATACCCGGGTTTAAGCTTGAAAAACATGTGGTTGAACGCAGGCTGGATCATCTGGAAGCCGGGGGCATTCAGTTCAATTATAAGACTGAGATTGGTAAGGATGTTTCTTTTTCTGACTTAAGGGCACGACATGACGCCGTACTCATTGCCACAGGCGTCTATAAGCCGCGCGCGCTGAGCTTGCCAGAGGCGCAGATACAAAACTGCGTTGAGGCGTTGGATTTTCTGACCGTCTCCAATCGGATTGGGCTTGGTGACACGCTGACAGAGGCCGAGGCAAACCTTGCCAAAATTGCTGACAAGGATGTCGTCGTCATTGGCGGCGGTGATACGACGATGGACTGTGTGCGCACCGCTATTCGCCTAGAGGCGGCCAGCGTCACCTGTCTTTATCGCCGGGATCAGAAGAATATGCCCGGCAGCGCCCGCGAAGTGCAAAATGCGCAAGAAGAAGGGGTGCAGTTTGAATGGCTTGCCTTACCCGAAGAGATTGGTCTCGATGCGGATCAGCATATTCAAAGCATCACCGTGCATCGTATGAAGCTTGGCGAACCGGACCCGTCCGGACGGCAGAAGCCTGAAAAAACAGGCACGATATTTGAACGTCCGGCGGATATGGTCATTTCCGCACTTGGCTTTGATGCAGAAGATTTACCCCTTTTATGGGATGAGCCGCATTTGCGCGTCAATCGTTGGGGGGCTGTACATGTGGATTATGCGACGATGATGACAAGCCTAGAGGGTGTTTTTGCCGCCGGGGATATCGTGCGCGGTGGCTCTTTGGTGGTTTGGGCGATCAAGGATGGCCGTGATGCGGCGGCAAGCGTGCATCAGTACTTGCAAGAACAGGCCGAGCGCGCACCCCTCGCGGCAGAATAGCCCCTAGGGCTTTATGACTGGGGGCTGGTTGGGCGTTTTGTAATCGCCGGCCCGGTTGAGTAATTTATAGATATTGGGCGACATATTCAGGCAGAGTTTGCCGACAGAGCGCCCTTCAGGGAAAATCATCAGCCCGATCGCGGGTTTCGGTGTAATAGAAAGATAACAAGATGACAGACATTATGAATGCAGACAATAAAGCCTATCTTGCAGCTGAGGAAAAACTCATTGCGGCTCATGCCTATGATCCGGCTGATGAGCATTCAGCCTGCGGTGTCGGTCTTGTCGCCGCTTTGGATGGACAGCCTCGCCGCGAAATTGTCGAGATGGGGATCAAGGCCCTGAAAAATGTCTGGCATCGCGGTGCGGTCGATGCGGATGGGAAGACCGGAGACGGGGCGGGCATACGCCTTGACGTGCCCCAGCCTTTCTTTCGCGATCAGGTTACTCTGACGGGCCACAATCCAACCGATGATCCGATCTGTGTTGGTCAGATTTTTCTGCCAAGAACAGATTTGGCCAAACAGGAAGCCGCGCGGACAATTGTTGAGCGCGAGATACTCAACCTTGGTTTCTATATTTATGGTTGGCGCCAGCCCCCTGTTGATGTCTCTATTATTGGCCAAAAGGCTGCCGATACCCGCCCCGAAATTGAACAAGTCATGTTTCGCGACGGTCAGTCGCGCTCTGCCGAAGCGATGGAGCGCGCGCTGTATATCTGCCGTCGCCGGATTGAAAAAAGCGCCCGGGAAGCGGGAATACCAAGCTTTTATGTCTGCTCACTCAGCCATAAGAGCTTGATTTATAAAGGTATGTTTTTGGCAGAAGATATTGATGCCTTTTATAAGGACTTAAAAGATGAGCGCTTTGTCTCTGCTGTGGCGATTTATCATCAGCGCTATTCCACCAATACTTTCCCACGATGGTCGCTGGCCCAGCCGTTTCGCATGCTGGCTCATAATGGTGAGATCAATACGCTGCGGGGCAATGTCAATTGGTTAAAAAGTCATGAGATCAAAATGGTCTCGGCCAGTTTCGGAGAGTATCAGGAAGATATCAAGCCCGTTGTGACCGAGGGCGTCTCTGACAGTGCGGCGCTCGATAATGTGTTTGAAATGCTGTGCCGGGCAGGGCGCACCGCGCCGATGGCGAAAGCTCTCCTGATCCCCGAGGCCTGGTCTAAACGCGCCTCTATCATGCCAGAACCCCATGCGGCTCTCTATGCTTATTGTAATTCGGTGATGGAGCCCTGGGACGGGCCTGCTGCAATCGCCGCTTTTGATGGCCGCTGGGCGATTGCCGGTCTAGACCGAAATGGCCTGCGCCCTTTACGCTATGCGGTAACCACGGATAATATTCTTGCTGTTGGCTCTGAGGCGGGCATGTGTCCTTTGGACCCGGACACGATTATTCGCAAGGGCCGGGTCAGCGCTGGCGGCCTGATTGGGGCGGATTTGGAGACAGGAAAATTCTATGAGCATTCAGAACTGATTGATTATCTGGCCTCTCAGCATCCGTATGAAAAATGGCTGGAAAATGTTATCGACTTGGAAAGCAAGATTGGACCTGGCCCAGAGCCACGGATTTTTGAAGACCGTGAAATGCTTTTGCAAAGACAGGCCGCCGCCGGTCTGACACTGGAAGATTTGGAGTTGATTCTGTCCCCGCTCGCAGAAGACGGGAAAGAAGCGATCGGCTCTATGGGCGATGATACACCGCCTGCGGTTTTATCGCAGGTCTATCGGCCTTTATCGCATTTTTTCCGGCAGAATTTTGCCCAGGTGACCAATCCGCCAATTGACCCTCTGCGTGAGGATCGCGTGATGAGTTTAAAAACGCGGTTTAAAAATCTCGGCAATATTCTTGCGACAGATAAAGCGCAAACAGATGTATTTGTACTCGACAGCCCGGTCCTGACCAATGGCATGTATCAGCGTATGCGGGACATGCTGGGGGATGGGCTAACAGAGATTAACTGTACCTATCCGGTCAATGCGGTCGCCCGCGATGGTGTTGCTTTGAAACAGGCGATTGAGCGCATCCAGTTTGAGGCGGTCACCGCGGTTGCGGCCGGGCGTCAGCATATCGTTTTGACCGATGAACATCAAAGCCGGACGCATATGGCGATGCCGATGATTCTGGCTGCGGGCGCGGTGCATGCGCATTTGGTGCGCGAGGGCTTACGCAGTTTTTGCTCCATCACCGTGCGCGCCGCGGAATGTATAGATACGCATTATTTTGCTGTTCTGGTCGGCGTCGGCGCAACCTGTGTGAATGCCTATCTGGCCCAGGATGCGATCGCTGAGCGCCAGATGCGTGGGCTGTTTGGCGCTGTGTCTCTGGGAACGGTGATTGAACGCTATAAGCGTGCGATTGAAGCGGGTCTTTTGAAAATACTCTCCAAAATGGGAATATCGGTTATTTCTTCCTATCTGTCTCTTATACACATCTCCGAGCCCACGAGACAAACAATTCCATCGCGTATGCCGTCTTCTGCTTGAAAAGGGGGGGGGGGGGGGGGGGGGGGGGGGGGGGGGGGGGGGGGGGGGGGGGGGGGGGGGGGGGGGGGG
>JARFRJ010000080.1 GCA_029287305.1 Hyphomonas sp.
AGAAAATCAACATCCAGATCAAGCGCGCTTTGCAAGGCGTTATGAAAAGCGTCTCTATCCGATTTCTCGATCTTTTCAATAACAAGTCCGCGCATAAGGGATTTTGGACAGGCCGCAATAACCTCCGGATTAAAGCTCATCAGTGCGGCTCGGCCTGGATAGGCCATAACAAGATCAAGCGTCGCTTCGGTGACGGGCAAAGGGGGCACATCCCGGGCCTTAATCTCGATTAAAATTGGCAAATGGTGCGGATAAAAGGCCAGCAAAGAGGATAAGGCAAGGAGCTTCTCTGGGCTTTCACGGTAATGCATGTCTGCCAAAGCCTGCGCGGTGTAGGCGCTAACCTCGCCAGCCTCATTGGTCACACGCTCGAGCGTTTTGTCATGAAAGCAAAACGGCACACCATCTTTTGACAGTCTGACATCCATCTCCAGAGCGAGTTGATGATCGGCTGCCGCCTGATAAGCCCCGAGGCTATTTTCAGGGAAACCTCCGGCCCGCCATAGTCCACGATGGGCATAGGAAAATGCTTTCAGATCAAATTTTAAGGCCATATCTCAAGCGATCTCAAACACGCCATCAATTTCAACGGCGACCCCAAGCGGTAAGACCGGACAGGCGACGGCCGAACGGGCATGGCGGCCCAACTCACCAAACACCTCGACCATCAAATCTGAACAGCCATTGATCACCTGTGGGATATCTATAAAATCCGAATGTGCGTTAACAAAACCACCCAGTTTAACCACGCGTTTGATGCGGCTAAGCCCCCCTAGGGCGAACTGGCATTGGGCGATTAGATTTAACCCGCAATAGCGCGCGGCGACCTGCCCCTCTTCCAAACTCATCGTCTCGCCCAACCGGCCAAGGATCAGCCCATTTGCATTGGAGCTGATTTGCCCGGAAACAAACAAATGTGACTGGCTAAGAACAAAGGGGACATAATTGGCGACGGCGGGCATTGCCTTTGGCAAGCTTAATCCTAAAGCTTCAAGGCGCGACTCAGGTGTTTTCAAGAGATATATCCTTTTTATGAGAAATACGGCGCCTTAAAGCACCGCAAGACTTCCAGCCTATGCAAAAAGCTTAAAAAGGTAAATATACATCATGTCCAAACCACTCACGGGCTTTCCAGAGCCTATTGAAGCGAATTGGCGTTAGAGCCTGTCCGAGTTAAATACGCTCTTCTATATGAAAGCAGAGGTATACAGGGACAGGCAGACTATTTGCAATGTGCGCATAGTGCGCACACGAACAGATGAAAGAAGCGTTTTTTCAAGACACATTCAAAAGAGATAGAATTAGCTCAGAATACTCCAAGCGCAATTGCTAAGGACGTATCAGCGTCTGATCTGTCTCTTATACACATCTGACGCTGCCGACGATCCAACTCTAGTGTAGATAT
>JARFRJ010000085.1 GCA_029287305.1 Hyphomonas sp.
TGGCAATACCAGGGGGTATAGTTTCGATGGTTGGTTTACCATTCCATGAAAAAAAATAAGCACCATAATGCATAATAGAGCCATAATCATAGGGACCTATATCATCTGCGAACGGTGTAAGCTTACTAAAATTACCCTCTAGGCCGGACAAGATGTTTTCTTCATTAATCTTGACATATTGGTCTCTGTCCTCGCGGGACTGTTCATGATAAAAACCAAGCGCGTGCATGAATTCATGGATCGCAATTCCAACAGAGCAGTCCGTGCCAATATTTATTATTTGGGCACCTATGCCAAGCATACCTACATTTGCGTAACATCCGGCAGTTGAAGTAATTGAAACATAATTAGGATAGAGATCTGCATTTCTGTCTGTACGCAGAACAATATTTATCTCTGTATTATCATCGAAATGCTTGATCGCCTCCTCGATAGTATCTCTGATAAAATCCTTGTCCAGTTCGGTAAGATCGTCTGAGAACTGATACTGATACGGCACCGTATTGTTAAACCAACGGTAACGATCACCGGTTCTGGCAATAGAATGAGGCAAGGGCTCGGTAAGGGGGGTAGCTGGCCCAGCTTGCGCCCATATTTCAGCCTCCTCAACCGTGCCAAGGATGATGTCACCCTGAAAAATCGCCAGACCATTACATTTTTGGTAGGTGACTTTCTTATTTCTAAAGGTAAATCCGCTAATATAGGTCTCGCCTGTATCTGCGCCCTCACACGCTTGGCTGCTTAGTCCGCCATATACTTCCTGGGCTTGTGCCAAGCTTAATGGGAAGAGACTCAATCCTAAGAGGGCGATAAGAGCAGGGTAATTCCGGCCTTTAGATATAAACATTGTAGACCTCTTTTATATTAATAATATGCACTCATTATGGGAGTATTGAAACCATTTGATTATCTCTCGATTTTTATATAGAATGTTCTTTCATGCATTGACTGATCTTTACAATTACCATACCCTAAAACCGTAATATCAATATCTTGAGCTTGCGCTGTTAGCAGCATCTCTAACATTGCGTGTCCAGCCTCATTTGTCAGTTTCACTGAAAACGTTTTCAGGGTCCTCGCGCATTCAGGAGGGTCCTCATAATTTTCTGTCATGAATGATATAAAACCATTATCAGAAACCCTGAGCCAAATCACTTTCCCTGTACCTGTGCCCGCAAAAGCAGGCAGAGCGAACAAAGTCGAAAACAGGATGGCACATATTATGTGCATAAATTTAAACTTATTCATTGCGCTTTAGATATCCTCTTTATGTAATAAAATCAAAATGCCGCAAAACGGCATCAGCGATGGTAATAAACTACTCATTCGGCAGACCAAAAGAGCGAATATGACAGCTACGTCCATCTTCATATTGTTCATAGCGCACAAAAATTTCGCGATTAGCTATTTTTGCCGTCAGAACCGTCGACCAAAAGCGGTTTTTGATCTCTGCTGAAACATTGCTAGAAAGAATAAGCGCTCCATTCTGGCAATTTGACGGTGTGTACCAAACCGCGACCGTATTGGAGCTATAGTTTTCAAGCTTCCATTCATTTGGCACCTGCGTTAATTTGAACAATGGTTTGGGCTGATACAGGCAAGGCCAATGCAAACAATGCCAAACAGAAGCTACTTAATTTCACTCGTATAGACATTATATCTTCTCGCATTAAAGGGTTAAATTCACCTGTATTATAGCCATTATATTGTAGTCATAGACGCGGCGTAGCCATAGAAAACCGCAAACCGATATGGACCACCCCGTCACCATTAAAGGTTTAATATGTGACTTTATTAACTATAATTTACCTTTGAAATCTGAGGAATGTCAATCTCAAAAACGCTTATTTCTTAACAAAAAATTGGGAACTGTCCTAGGGAATACAGATTTAAAGCCCCTGTCGGCGAGGTCTATGTGGGTCGTTGCGCAGGCCAAGCAGCCCCCCCTAAAGCGGGATGCAGGCCGTATTTAGCCATTCGGCTGTGTCAGGATCGACAAGTGGGCCGATTTTGGCGAGCACATCCGCGTGATAGGTGTTGATCCATTGGCGCTCTATCCAGCTTAGCTGGCGCATATCGATCAAATTTCGCGCCAGCGGGGCCCAGGTCAGGGTCTCAAAGCCGAGCATGTCAATCTCCCCGCCCTCAATGGCGGCAGGCTCTGTCACAAATTGCAGATTCTCAATGCGGATGCCATATTCCCCGGTCTTGTAATAGCCCGGTTCATTGGAGACAATCATGCCTGGCTGAAGCGGCACATCATTTGGCGCTTTGGCGATGCGCTGGGGGCCTTCATGCACGCCAAGATAAACCCCGACGCCATGGCCGGTGCCATGCTCATAATCAAGACCGGCCTGCCATAGCGCATGCCGCGCGAGGATATCAAGCTGCGTGCCGGTTGTGCCCGGCGGAAAACGCACAGAGGCCAGCGCAATATGACCTTTCAAGACCTGCGTATAGCGGGTTTTCATCTCAGCGCTAGGCGTGCCGATCGCCACCGTGCGGGTCACATCAGTTGTGCCATCAAGATATTGCCCGCCGCTATCGACAAGGAAAAGGCTGCCTCGTTCCAGTTTGCGATTGGTCGCGGTGGAAACCCGATAATGCACAATAGCCCCATTGGGTCCGGCACCGGATATGGTCTCAAAGGAGATATCTTTCAGCTTGCCCGTATCCAAGCGCAGAGATTCCAGTTTGGTCACAGCCTCAATCTCGCTCACCGTGCCGGATTGTCCGGCAGTGTCCAGCCAATGCAGAAAACCGCTCAGCGCCGCGCCGTCTCGAATATGGGCCGCTTTGGT
Organism: Hyphomonas sp.; assembly: GCA_029287305.1. Classification (GTDB taxonomy): domain Bacteria; phylum Pseudomonadota; class Alphaproteobacteria; order Caulobacterales; family Hyphomonadaceae; genus CALLCD01. Next base: position 2,802 of record JARFRJ010000085.1, read on the forward strand.
CCCTCTGATCTCGGCTTCATTCTTACAAGCCCGCATCAGAACGCTGGCGTCAGGGGAACGCAAAATCGTCGCGCCAGCAGCCTCCAATGTATCAAAAAACCAAGCAGAGGCGAGCGCAGGGTCTAGGCTGACCGTCTGGCCTGAAAGTGATTTCAGCCTGTCTTCCAGACCCTCAATCGGATATAGGCGCACGCTTTCACCCAAATGCTCGACAAGCTCAGGGCTGATTTTGGCCTCTGCCAGAAACAGATCAGCCGTCATATCGGTGTATATGATCGCCCGGCCAAGCGGCAAAGGGGTACACATCACATCCTGACCGCGAATATTAAATGTCCAGGCAAGCGAGGCCGGGGAGGTCAGGATCAGGGCGCTCGCGCCGCATCCTTCAAGCGTTTTGGCGATTTGTTTGCGCTTATTGTCGCTGCGCATCCCGGCATAGCGTAAAGGATGGGGCACGACAGGGGTCAGGGGCGGGGCAGGTTGATCCTCCCAGACCGTATCAATCGGGTTCACGGGCAAGGCCGCCAGCGTGCCACCTGCTTTATCGACCGCGCGCCTTAGCCGATCGATCTGATTAGGGGTTGAGAGTTTTGGATCATAGCCAACTTTTCTGCCAGCCAAGGTCTGCGTCGCAATCCAGTCAAATGGCCCGGGCTCGGGCAGACCAAGCGGCTCAAACAGGCCGGCGGCTAATTGATCGCGCGCCTGAAGCGTATAGCGCCCATCAACAAACACCACAGCCTGATTAAGGCTGATCATGGCGGCTCCCGCAGAACCGGTAAACCCGGTCAGCCAAGCTAGGCGGTCATAGGCGGCGGGCAGATATTCATTATTATATTCATCCTCATGCGGCACATAGAAGATATCAATCCCCTGCTCTGCCATATGGGCTTGTAATAAAGGTAAATTCTGACGCCCGGCAGCGGGACCTCCACGAAGCTCAAAACTCTGTTTCATGCTGGGGCTCACTCTCATAATTGATATGCCTGTATAATCCAATCAGACGCGCTATGACAATAAAATGTGCAAGCCGCGCTTCAAGCCGCGCTTCAAGCCGCGCTTTATGTCTCAATTTAAGCGTCCCGCAAAGCGCGGCGCTATACATTGTGCGCGGGAGTGCCTAAAAGGCTGATATGGTCTGTTCTCCTTATATTATTGCCATAAGCGGTGGCTCCGGTTCAGGAAAATCTACTGTGACAGAGGCTTTGATTGACGTCCTGCCAGAAGGATTTGCCGCCCTCTTTCATGAGGATGGCTATTATTGGCCGAGATCGCATTATCCGGACGGGTCCGATGTAATGGATGTTGATTATGATGATCCGGCCTCCAAAGACCTCAGCGCTTTGGTCGCAGATTTAGCCGAGCTTAAGGCCGGACGATGCATTCAGCAGCCTATTTATGATTATACCGTGCATGACCGATTTAAAGACCGTACCTTGAGGGTTGAGCCGCGCGCGATTATCCTGTTTGAAGGGATACATGCGCTCTCCATTTCTGGCGCGGACCCGTTGATTGACCTGAAAGTCTATGTCGATACGCCAGATGATTTACGCCTTGCCCGCCGCCTTCGCCGCGATGTTCTGGAAAGGGAGCGCCCTATTAAAAGCGTATTGGATCAATATCTCAGCGCTGTGCGCCCTGCGCATTATAGATACACTTATCCGGCTAAATTTGCCGCTGATCTTGTCATCGCTGATGAAGGCCTGCCCGCCTATGGCACGATCCGTCCTTCGCAAAGCGCCACCAAACGCATGCTCGCCCCGATCCTAGACCGCCTACAGCAGGATGGCCTAATAAAAGAGGCAACACATCTATAAAAAGCTAGAAATATCGCCAAGCGTTTTCTTTTTAAGCGCATGTTTGGGCACATAGGCGTCTGTGTGCGGATACCCTGTGACGAGGATTAAAAAGGGCTTTTCCGTCTTTGGCCGCCCGCAATACGCGTTGAGAAACTGCATCGGATTGGGTGTATGTACGAGGCTGGCAAGGCCGACATTATGCAAGGCGGCGATCAGCAAGCCTGTCGCAATGCCGACACTTTCATGGATATAATAATTCTTTTTATCCTCCCCCGCCTCTGCACCGCCGCGGCGCTGCGCAAAAATACAGATCAGCCAGGGCGCGATCTCCATATAGGGTTTTTGCGCCTCTGTCCCGATCGGGGCTAGAGCGTCCAGCCATTCCTCAGAGCCACGGCTTGTATAGAAGGCGTTTTCCTCTATTTCCGCCGCTGCGCGGATTTTCGCTTTCATTTCCTGAGAGCCGACACAGGCGAAAAACCAAGGCTGATGATTGGCGCCAGACGGAGCGGTCGCGGCGGTCGCAATACATGTCTTTATAATGGAAGCCGGGACCGGTTTATCTGAAAATTGACGGATTGAGCGTCGTTTGGAAAGGCTTTGATGAAAGGCTTTCGCGCGGTGCTGCATTTCATCTATGGGATATGTTTTCCATACGCCTAAGGGAATATGTGTTTCCGGAGAAATCTTCATGAGTTATGAGCGGTCGGTGCGCCGTGCCGCACGCGCACCCGCCTTGAAGGCGCGGGCTTTCCAGCCTTCTATTTTCTTCTCGTCTGCATATCGGGTCGCTGCAAAATAATGCGTGCGGACCGGCTTTATGCCGACAAACTCCATGACTTTCTTTTTCACCTGTTTGCGCACAGGCGAGGCACTGGTCAGTCGATCAAACCAATCCGGCGTATCGGCAGTGATCATCACCTCGCCGCTACGCCCTTTCAGCAATCGATCCCAGAACGGGTCCGTCTCATGATAGGAGAACCCAAACCCCGGCAAAAGAGCGCGGTCAATCGCGCCTTTCATTTTTGCAGGCATCGACCCCCACCACATCGGATATGCCCAGCACGTATGCGTGCACCAGGTGAGAGCCTTTTGCCAGGCCAGGAGATCAGCCTCTAGCTCCATACGCTGATTATAGCCCTCAGACAGATTCATTTTGAAATCCATCTGATCCAGTCTTAGGCGGCGAACCTGCCCATTCTGGCTTTCTACGCCTTTTTCATAAGCCGCAATCAAAGCATGTGACAGGCTGTCAGAGGCCGGATGGCCAACCCAAGTGAATATTTTTGCGCTCATAGGCTTAAATGACACTGTCCCCGCAGGCAGGTCAATGCCATATAGGCAAAGATATGGGTGAAATAAAAGGAAGCCTATGAGCCTTAAGATTAAAATTTGCGGCCTGTCTGAACCCGATACGGTGCGTCGTGCAGCGCGGGCCGGGGCCGATTGGCTGGGCTTTGTGTTCCACCCGACCAGCCCACGCGCCATCACCATCTCTGCGGCGCAAAGCCTGCTCATGCATATCGGGCCGGCGATACCGGTCGCACTGCTGGTTGATCCTAGCGATGAGAGGCTGGACGAGATCATTTCTATCGGTTTTCCGATTATACAATTACATGGACAGGAGAGCCCAGAACGCGTCAAACAAATTAAGCAGCGCACAGGCGCTGAGGTCTGGAAAGCCATTCCGGTCTCAACCCGTCAGGATTTGCAGAAGGCATATCTTTATGCAGGCTTTGCGGACCGATTGCTGCTCGACGCCAAGCCGCCCCAAAATGCGACGCGCACAGGCGGGCATGGTATGCGTTTTGATTGGTCACTTGTCGAGGATTGGACATATCCGGGCGGGTTTCTTTCCCCCTGGCTGCTGGCGGGCGGGCTTAGAGCGGATAATCTGGCAGAAGCGGTCGCAAAGACAGGGGCAAAGGCCTTGGATGTCTCTTCTGGCGTTGAAACGGCACCAGGGCGCAAGAGCGCTAGCCTGATTGAGGAATTTGTGATTAAAGCGAAAACCTTAGAGCTTCGCTAAACGCGCCGGAAAGCGTTTCGATTTGAAAATATAGGACAGAGCGTTTCATGAACAGGAACAATACTTGGGCAAGCTGGCCAGATGAAGCGGGCCGATTTGGGGACTTTGGCGGGCGTTATGTCGCTGAAACTCTGATGCCGCTCATTCTGGATCTGGAAACTGAATATAGTAAAGCCAAAGCCGATCCGGGCTTTAACGCGCTGATGGACGATTTCTGGACCCATTATGTCGGTCGGCCAAGCCCGCTTTATTTTGCCGAACGCCTGACAGAGCATTATGGGCGCGGACGCATTTATTTCAAACGCGATGAGCTGAACCATACCGGGGCGCACAAAATCAATAATTGTCTGGGTCAGCTATTGCTCGCCAAACGCATGGGCAAGACACGCATTATCGCCGAAACGGGCGCCGGCCAGCATGGGGTTGCCACCGCGACTGTGTGTGCGCGGCTCGGCCTGTCCTGTGTCGTCTTTATGGGCGCAACCGATGTCGAACGGCAAAAGCCAAATGTCTTTCGCATGAAGCTTTTAGGCGCTGAAATTATTCCGGTTACCTCCGGGCGGGGGACATTGAAAGATGCCATGAATGAGGCCTTGCGTGATTGGGTAACCCATATTGAGGAAACCTTTTACTGTATCGGTACGGCAGCCGGACCCCACCCCTATCCACAAATGGTGCGTGATTTTCAATCTGTTATCGGGCGCGAGGCACGCGCGCAGATATTGGACCGCGAAGGGCGTTTACCTGATGCGATTATGGCCTGTATTGGCGGCGGATCGAATGCAATCGGCCTGTTTCATCCCTTTCTGGAAGATGAAACCGTGCAACTGATCGGGGTTGAAGCGGCGGGACATGGCCTTGATAGCGGGGCGCATGCCGCCGCCCTTAGCGGCGGTGCGCCGGGTATATTGCATGGCAATAAAACCTATCTCTTGCAGGATGAGGCCGGACAAATCCTCGACGCGCATTCTATTTCAGCCGGCTTGGATTATCCAGGCATTGGTCCGGAACACGCCTTTTTGCGCGATATGGGGCGGGCCGAATATCTTACCTGCAAAGATGAAGAAGCCCTAGAGGCCTTCCAGCTTTGCGCCCGGCTGGAGGGTATCTTACCGGCACTGGAACCCGCCCATGCGCTGGCCCGCTTACCGGATGTCCTCGATAAAATTCCGGCGGATGGGTTGATGATCATGAATTTATGCGGACGCGGTGACAAGGATGTGTTCAGCGTTGCCGAGCATTTGGGGGTTAAACTCTAATGCCGACCTCACGTATTTCAGACAGGTTTGCACTGGCAAAATCGGAAAACCGGGCGGTGCTGGTTGCCTATCTGATGATCGGCGACCCTGATCTTGAAACGTCCTATCAGGCGATGTGCGCCTTGCGTGATAATGGCGCCGACCTCATCGAAATGGGCCTGCCTTTTACTGATCCGATGGCCGATGGCCTAGCGATACAACGCGCCGGTCAGCGCAGTTTAAAGGCTGGCACAGAGCTGCAGCATGTCCTGCAACTTGCCGCCCGCTTCCGCGCAGAGGACAAACAGACCCCGCTTATTTTGATGGGCTATGCCAATCCGATCCACAAAATTGGCTATGAAACATTTGCCGCCCAAGCCGCGGCGTCCGGGCTTGATGGCACCATCATTGTTGACCTGCCACCAGAAGAGGATGCGCCCCTTCGCGCGGCCTATTTGGCTTATGATCTTTCGGTCATTCGACTGGCGACACCGACAACAGATGAAACCCGCATGCAAACCGTCGCTGATGGGGCCTCAGGCTTTCTATACTATGTCGCGGTTACTGGCGTTACCGGCGGCCAATCGGCAGACCCGGAAAGCCTGAAAGCCGGTATTGAGATGGCGCGGCGCATTTCTGGCCTGCCGGTTTGCGTTGGATTTGGCATTCGTACTGCCGATCAGGCCAGAGCCATGGCCGGGCTTGCCGACGGGATTGTCGTTGGTTCTGCCTTTGTGGAAGAGGCGGCCAAGGCGGCTGAAACAGGCCGTTTCAACGCGGCCAGTCAGGGCATGGGCGAGCTTGCCAAGGAATTAAGCATGGCCATATGCACAATTAGCCGCTAAACTATATCTTTCAAACTGGGGGCCTTTATCTATGAATTGGCTATCTAATATTCGCACACCCGGCCTGAAGGGCCTGCTCGGCAAGCGCGATACACCTGAAAATCTATGGATCAAATGCCCGAAAAGCGGCGAGCTGATTTACAAATCCGATCTGGAGGCGGGCTGGTGGGTGACCCCCGCCGGGGCTCATTTACGCATATCGCCGCGCAACCGGTTTCGATTGCTGTTCGATGAAGAACGCTGGGAGGCTTTAGCTCTGCCCACAACCGTGCGTGACCCGCTCAAATTTCGCGATGATAAGCCCTATCCGACCCGTATACGCTTGGCAAAATCCAAGATTGATGCCCGCGAAAAGGAAGAAAAAGCCCTCGGCGGGGATGCGATTAAGCAGGAAGACTGTATGGCCGCTGCTTTTGGGAAAATTGGCAAATCTCCGGCGGTCGTTCTCGCCCAGGATTTTGGCTTCATGGGGGGCTCTCTGGGCATGGCAGCCGGGGAAGCCTTCATTGCCGCGGCAGAAATGGCGGTTACGAAAAAAGCCGCCTTTATCGTCATTACCGCTTCGGGCGGCGCGCGTATGCAGGAAGGCACGCTGTCGCTGATGCAAATGCCGCGCACCACGCTGGCAATCCAAGATATTCATGCAGCTGGCCTGCCCTATATCGTCATTCTGACAGATCCGACCTCAGGGGGAGTATCGGCCTCCTATGCCATGCTGGGCGATATTCACATCGCCGAGCCGGACGCCATGATTGCTTTTTCAGGGCCCCGCGTCATCGAACAGACCATACGGGAAAAATTGCCCGAAGGCTTTCAGCGCTCTGAATTTCTGCGCGAGCGAGGCGTGATTGATATGGTGGTTGACCGCCGCGAGATGAAAGCGACACTGGCCCGTCTCCTTGGCCATCTATTGCCGACACGCAGCCGCAAACAGGTCCGTCAAAATGATGTGATTGCGCCGCCAGATGTCCCCGATGCTGCACCCCCATCGACACGGAGTGCCCTTGATTGAGCGGGACGAGCCCGTCGCTTGAAGCGGCCCTAAACCAATTTAGATATCTTTATCCGGAGACAATCGATCTGTCTTTGGAGCGTATTTTGCATGTTCTGGACAGATTGGGGACCCCTCAAAAGGCTCTTCCGCCTGTGATCCATGTTGCCGGCACCAATGGAAAAGGCTCCACCTGCGCTTTTATGCGGGCCATGGCGGAAGCGGCGGGCCTTCGCGTTCATGTCTCTATATCCCCCCATCTGGTGCGCTTTAATGAACGTGTGCGCTTGGCCGGTAAATTGGTTGAGGATGCCTATTTCATCGATTGTCTGGCCCGCGTGCGCCGCGCTTTGGGCGCTCTGCCGATCACCTATTTTGAGGCCAGTATGGCCGCCGCTTTTCTGGCTTTTTCCGAGACACCGGCAGATCTGCTGATCTTAGAAACAGGGCTTGGCGGGCGTTATGATGCCAGCAATATTGTCAGCCAGCCTGCGCTTAGCGTTCTCACCCCGATTGATTATGATCATAAAGCCTATCTTGGCACAGATTTAGGCCGCATTGCCTGGGAGAAAGCCGGCATTATCAAACAAGGCTGCCCGGTTATCACCGCGCCGCAAAGCGATATTGCCCTGTCTGTGATCAGCGAAGAAGCGTTTAGCCTGTCCGCCCCCTTATATGTTCTGACCGCAGAGGATATTCGCCTAGCACCGGACCAAACCGCCTTGATTGGGGACCATCAAAGGGCAAATGCGGCGCTTGCGGCCAAAGCCTTGAAAGTTTGGGACGAGACGCGCTTTCCAGAACCTGTCATCGAGGCCGGTGCCGCGACCGCTAACTGGCCTGCCCGCTTGCAAAAGCTTGCCCCCGGCCCTGTGCACAGGATTGCGCCTGATTGCGAGCTATGGCTGGATGGCGGACATAATCCGCATGCGGCGCGCGCCATTGCCAGGCATTTGGCAACCCTAGACGGTCCGTTACAATTGGTCACCGCGATGATGGACGGCAAGGATGCGGCAGGTTTTTTCGCCGCTTTTGAGAGACTGGACGGGGTGCACACCTGCCTTGGCCCCACCAGCCACGCCATGAAAGCACCCGGCGAACTGGCAGAGGCCGCCCGCCAAGCTGGGCATGACGCCGCCGCGCATGGTGATTTTGAAACCGCCCTCAAAGCCGCCGCCGAACAGGGTCCAAAACGCATATTGATCTGTGGGTCTTTATATCTGGCGGGCTATGTATTGGCACAAAACCAGCAAATTCTGAGCTGAATTGTCCCTGTAAGACTGGGTTAAGTCTGCGTCAAACAGGCCTTTGCCTTAGCAAACACATCCTCGAACATCTCTGTCGTCAAGCGACGTGTATTCGTATTATAGCGCGAGCAATGATAAGAAGACAGAAAATCTACCCGCCCGGCCTTAAGCGTCTGTGAGGCTGGAAGAGATATCTGATAATGCACGCCATGCCCAAAAGGGTGATCTTTCAGTTTAAGCTCCAAAGCCCGCACTGTTGAATCATGGGCGATTTTGCCCAGCGCTATGATGGCTTTAAGCCGGGGCAAGGCGGCAATACGCGCCTTTAGAAAATCGCGGCATGTATTGATCTCAGCTCCAATCGGCTTGTTTTGTGGCGGCAGACAGCGCACAGCATTGGTGATCATGGCGTGTTTCAGCACCAGCCCATCATCCGGCCTTGCCTTGTAAACCCCTTCAGAAAACCCGAATTTGGCGAGGGTCGCATATAATAGATCGCCGGCCCAATCGCCGGTAAAGGGCCGCCCCGTCATATTGGCCCCGCCCATTCCAGGGGCAAGCCCGATAATCAGCAGCTCGGCACCCTCATCCCCAAAAGAGGGAACCGCGCCATTATACCCTTTAGGCAGTTTTGCCTTGCAGTCCTGACGGAACGCGACAAGGCGCGGGCACAGCCCGCATTCTCGCGGCGCTTCAGCAGAAAAAATATGCGTGTGTGACATTGAGGAATGGAGTTTACAGCCTAGGCTGTCAGGCTTTCAATCCTGTCAATCAGATCGCCTATCGTTTTGATATCGCTGATCGTCTCCATCGGGAAGATAATCTCATACTCATCTTCAACCTCCATGATGAGATCGAATATGGCAACCGAATCAATCTCTAAATCATTGCTGATATCGGTTTCGCGCGTGATTTTAATTTCGGAACGATTATAAGGACCCAAAAATTTGGCAACTTTTGCGAGCATAACATCCATATTAGAAGAAACGATTTTCAAAGATGAGGAAACTGTATTCATTGTCATAGAAAGTGTCTAGCCTTTAATACAGAGCGTAGACATCGCATTATATCGTCGCTCTGTAAAGCTTTTTAGCAGCTCGCAGGTTTGACAAAATCACCTCTAAAATACAGCATTGAGAAGGCTGGCGATAAAATCCACCAAAGCCTCTCCTAAAAAGATAAGTCCCGCGACCCAGGCGAGGCCCAATATCAAACCGGGTATAATTAACAATCCATCCCGGGCGACAAGGCCAAATCCAATCACAGCAACAGCTATACCGGGGACCGTATTGGTCAAAGGCAGAGGGATCAGGATGCAGGCGCAAAACATGCAAAGGCACGCCCCGATCACCTGCTGACTAAAACGCCAAGTAAGAAACATCAGCCGAGGCCGCGCCAAAACCTCAATCCAGCCAAACCATTTACGCGCGATTTGCGCCGTGCGAACAAGGCCCGGCTTGGAAAAACGACGTAGAGCCAAGCGGCGGGGCAGCCAGGGTTCGCCTCGCCCTATCATCATTTGCGCAGCCAGAGCTAGCATAGGCACGGAGACGATTTGCGGCACACCATATAAGAACGGAATGCTGACCGGCAGAGCGAGAATCACCATCATCGCCCCGAATGTGCCCTCGCCCAGCACAGCCCGGATTTCTGACAGGCTGAGACCGCTATCCGGCGCTGATGCACTCATCACTTCAAGCCGCTCTATCAGGGTCAAGGCGTTCATCGGCTGATCTATTCTTCATGAATTTGCATTTATCAGGCCTCTTAGCCTGTTACGCCCAGACCTGCAATTATCGAAGTGGGCAAGCAGATGAACGGAAAAGGGGGGCGACATTCAGAATTTGCACACATCCTTATAAGTCCTATCAGTCAATTCTGGCCCATAAACCATGTTGGCTTATAAGTCATTTTGGCCTTCTTCACATTTGTTTATCAAACAGGAATTGACGTCCCCCAGCTTATACGGCATGTGAACCTTCACGCAATGCTGTATGCCTCTGTGGCGGAATTGGTAGACGCGACGGATTCAAAATCCGTTTCTGGCAACAGAGTGCCGGTTCGAGTCCGGCCAGAGGTACCAGCATATTGCGCCAGAATGTGCCTGTGTGTGCCTGGTGTATTGTTTTTAAACTATTATTTCTAAATAATATAGACAGGCTATGCCTGGACATGCCATATTGTGCCTGTAAAGCATGCAAGGAACGTATACCAAAACGTATACCAAAATACATATGGCAGAGAAGAAAAAGCTTACCGCGCTGAAAGTCAGAAAGACCCGGCATAATGGTTTGCTCGCCGATGGTGAAAACCTTTATCTGAGACGGCGCGAAAACGGCAAAAAAACCTGGGTGTTCAGTTATTTCAGGCAGGGTAAGCGGCGCATGATAACCATTGGCCCAGAAACTTTTTATACGCTTTCAGAAGCCAGGGATCATGCTGATGCGATGAAGAAAGCTGTTCTGGAGGGGCAAAGCCCAGCCAGAGTTTTAGCCCGCAATAGCAGTACGAAAACCTTCAAGGATCTGGCCATTGAGTTCCTCGACAGCCGAGAAGGCACTTGGACCAAAAGAACACATGGCCGATGGCAGGATGGCCTGATGGTAAAGGCAAGGCCCCTTCATGACCTTCTTTTGCATGAAATCGAAGTCGCTGATGTAAAAAAAATCATTCTTCCAATCTGGCACACCCATAATCATACGGCCAGAAAACTGAGAGGCATGATTGAAACCGTTCTTGATTATGCCATGGCGCACAATTGGCTTGAAGATAAAAAAAACCCAGCCCTATGGAAGGGCACGCTGCAACATATCATTCCAGATACCACTCCCATTGTGCAGCATCACCGGGCTATGCCCTATAAAAACCTACCCTCATTTCTACCTAGATTACTGGGATCGCGCTATCTGGCGGCAAAGGCTGTTGCCTTTCAGATCATGACCGCCTCACGCGGCCACATGGTGCGCTTTGCTGTTTGGCAAGAATTTGATCTGTCGGCCAAGCTTTGGACAATTCCCGCGGCCCGCATGAAAACAAGACGACACAAAAGCACACGTGACCATAATGTGCCCCTGACCGATCACATGATCGCATGTCTGCCCAATCAAGGGGGCGAGGCGGATCTGGTTTTCAGTAATAAAGGAAAGCCCTTTTCTGAAAACACATTCCAAAAAACACTAAAATCTCTAAATGAGACCTGCACCCCGCATGGGTTTCGTTCAAGCTTTAAAGACTGGGCGTGCGAAGAAACCGATTTCGCCGATGGCTTGTCCGAGATAGCCCTCGCGCATAAAGTCGGCGATGATGTGTATGAAGCCTATCGAAGGCTCTCCGGGATTAACAAGCGACGCAGCCTTATGCATGACTGGTGCACTTACCTTCACTCTGAGGCCCCCTCACTCTGAAGCCGCTCACCCTGTAGGCCCCTCACTCTGTAGGCCCCTCACTCTGTAGGAAGGCCTTGAATGAAGCTTAAAAGTCCTTGATAAGGAATGAGTGTTCTTTTTCCAAGTTTTCGCTTGGCAAGGTTTCCTTTTTGAATCTGCCTATAAAGTTCCCGCCTGGAAATTCCAGTTAATTGCATCGCTTTTTCCACGCTAACAGAAATCAAATGCAGACCATTATCTGCAGACGTGTCAGGCTCCGTCATTGTGTTCATGCGGCGTCCTCTTTCAGATAGTCAATCGGGGGGATGGCGCCCCAGAACAGCGTCTCTGTGACATCGCGAAATCCGGTGATCATATCGTGCGGCTTACCCATTTTCTCTAATAGACGCGCTTCATAGGTGCGGTCATGAAATTTATGCTGCGCGCGGATAGCGCTGACAATCCTGCGCCCGGCCGGGCTCAAAAGGTCTGTATCGAAAGCAGGATGGCAGCATATGAGCGGCTCGATATGTTCGCCAAGCGTATTGAGCTCATCACAAAGGCGCAGTGTTGGCCAGAGGTTCTTCAAAGCCAGCAAGGCGTCAAAGACCTCGATTAATTCGGCGGTAATATGGCGCGATTGCCAAGCATGAATATGAAAGCGTTTTTCTGCCCGTGTGAGTCCCGGCTTTTGCAAGGGATTATCTGTCCAGGCAATGGGGGCGCTATCAGCAGGCTTGATCGCATTGGAAAATTTGACAATCTCGGCAGCGTCCGGCGCAATCCAGTCGATCGGGAAACCCTCCTGCCAAGGCTTGACCGTTTCGCGCTGCAAGACAGCCCCAAAATCGGCAAAATCTATCGGACCGGTCTGATCCTGCCAGGCCTGCCAGAGCGTGGCGAGATTAACCGGGTAGGGTTTGCTTGTAGCGTGGCTTGTAGCGTGGCTTAGCGCGTTGATATAGGTGATCAAGGCTTTGTAATAGGCGATGGCTTCGAACGGGCCAATATTATCCTTGACCCAGCTCTCGCCCATCAATTGAACCTCATCATGGGTAAAACCATAAGCGCATTGATAAGGATGGCTCATGCGCGGCCTCCTTGTGCACGAGCGCGGCGTGCGAAATGAAAAGTGCGATCTGTGACCCTTAAAAACGTGTTGGAGGGGCACACCTCACAGGCAATAACATGTTCCGGACCAGACGCGTTAGCTATTTGCCCGCGCCCATATGTTAAACTTTTGCCGCGGGCCGTGTCTTCTCTCAAATCCCCAATTGTCTGAATACAACACATCGCTCCCACCTATAATGACTATATCTACAAGACAAATAATTACATATAGAAATATACACTGTCAACAAAATAATTACTGATGGAAATGTTTTTTATATTTTCTACGAATCACCTCTAGCCCCCAGCCCAACATATCAAAGGTTCATAAAATGATTTATTCTCGCAAAAAGAGTCTTTGAAATATTTACGTTTTTTAAAATTGCCTTATCGTTTTAGCGCATTCTTATTGCACGCTTTGTGCCGCACGCCCTGCCGATAAGTCTGGACGTCATTATGCTGCCTCTGCCGCTTTTTTGGTTGTAAAATATGTGATTGTACTTGTTTAAACTTCAACGGGATTCCTTAAAGAGGCCCTAGCGCTTGGCGGCGACGCCTGCACAATCCCTAATAATCAGACAAACGCCAGAAACGTGAGCAGTGGAACGGCCAGCGGAACGGCCAGCGGAACGGCCAGCGGACCGGCCAGCGGAACGGCCAGCGCAACGGGTAGACTGGGCGGACATTTGGCTGACCAGAGATGCATTATTGAAATTGCAAAAAGCGTATTAGTAATATTTTAAAACTTTAAAATGAGGTCAAAAGCCCTAAGGCTTCGGGCGCCGTCTTGATTGTTTCTCGGATCGGCTTTGTTTCTCGGATCGGCTTTGTGTCAAAAAGGATCGGCTCTGTGTCAAAAAGGATCAGTTCTGTATCAAAAAGGATCGGCTCTAGGCGTCAAAAAAGGGCGGCTCTGCGTCCAAATCATCTCTTTCCAGATGGTGAACAAGGTCGCTTGGCCAGTGCAGGCGAACCGGCGAGGCCCATTCCAGGGCAACATCAAACATATTGCCGACAAGGGGATTTAAACTGATCAGATGAAATCTATCTGGTGTGCTGCCAGTTTTGACATATTTCACCCACGCATTGCCATCGCTGTCCTGACAGACGCAGATCGAGCCAACGGCTTCAGACGGCACACCAATCGCTGTTCGTGAGTAAAACAGAACATCACCATGCTTATAAACGGGCAACATGCTATCGCCCTGAATTTCTACGCCTACAATGGACTCTCCAGGCGGAATATCAGAGGGCCGCTCGACATAATAAAAGCCATCCCCTTTTTCAAACGCATCAATCAAAGGCACCCGCGCGCCCGCGCCAACCTTGCCAACAATGGCGACAGGCCGCGCATCATTAAACAAGTCTCCAATCCGGACCCCCAAAGCCTTTGCAATGGATGACAATGTATCCATTGAAGGCGATTTTTTAATATTTTCGCTCTCAATTGCACCAATATAGGATTGCGACAGATTTGTGGCCTCCGCCAGATCGGCTTGCGTCCAGTTCTTGAGGCTCTTGCGAAGAATTTTTATACGCATTTTCATGTGCTGATTTTGCGCTATTTTATCAGGAATTGCGATAATCTGACAGTGATATTATTTCTATGGTTAATATTTTTCTTGACAGAAAATAATTTCTATATGTAATAACTCTATGAGCGACTTACGAACATATCTTAAAAACGCAAAACAAACGCAAGAGGAGTTTGCCGCTATGCTGGGCATTAACCAACCTTATTTGTCCCTCTTGATCAAGAAAAAGAGAAAACCGTCTCTTAGCCTTGCTTTTGGAATTGAGCGTCTTACGGGCGGTGAAATTCCCGCCAAAAGCTGGATTGAAAAGGGGTCGCAATAATGAGCGCACAAATAGGCTCCCCCCTCTTTTACCCTTCTCCTCCCAGCCTGCGCGGAAACGATGAACCCCGTGCAGGCCGCTCTGACCGGGACGCGGGCAGGCTTGCGCGCATGGCAGCTATTCGTGCTGTACTGTGTGCCATGCGTGTCTTGCCGGCGTTCCGGTCTTTTTTTGGCTGTCTATGCGCGCCCTCGCAAGACCGCCAAAGCCAGCGCGGCGGCGAGGCGCTTAGGGTTCTTAAGGCGCAAAAAACAGTTTCCATCGACAGCGCACCGACCCATCCGGACATGCTGGCATCTCCAAACATAGCCGGGTCTTTGGGCTTTTCTGGGGACGCCGCGATAGATACGCCCGCAGCACCTTCCTTTTCCTTAACCCCGTATAAAAACGTAAGCGGACGCAGACGATGAACCGGACAGAGGCGCGCAGACAAACCGCGACATCGCCAAAGCCTATCAAGCGCCGCCGTCGCCGCCGCGCGCCAAAGCGCAACACGGCGCTTGTGCCGGGTCTCGCACCCATCCTCCTTATGGAAGCTGAAGACGATCATTGCCGCTATCCGGTTGAGGGGGCCGGGATTGACATGAAAGTGTGCGGGGCGCCGCGCACAGAGGGGGCTTATTGCACCGCCCATGCCAGGATTTGCTATATCCCGCCGCCAAAAATCTAAGGCCTGCCTCAATCGCCAAACCCAAATCGGGCCACACATCGAAACATGTCAACCCTTGGAAAGGAGGATAAGACAATGAATACGGATACATGTGATAAGACATGCGCTGAGGATGCGTCCGGCATCGATCCTGTTTCAGGCTGGAAGTATCATCAGGCAGCCTTGATTGAAGGGCGCTGCAAAGCTTGTTTGGAAACCCTTGAGGCGGGAGCGCGGTTTCACCCCGAAGCCGCGCTTGAACCGGTCAAACCGGCCCGGGCACTCATATGAGCTTAGAGCAAGCGCACCAACGCCGCGACGACGGCTATAGAGATTGCCATCATCACGCCAAGGCGGATGGTCAAATCGCGCTGCATGAGATCCATACGAGACTCAAGCCGGGAAATGTCCATCTTAAGCTCAGTTCAGACCTCGATGATATCCCCTTTAAGCTCAGTGCGGACCTCTGCAATCTCTGTGCGGACCTCTGCGATATCCCCCTTAAGCTCATTACGGACCTCAACAATCTCGGATTTGAGTCTGGCTTCCGCATCTCGTATTTCTTGTCTAAGCGTGGTTTCTCTGGATTAAATATCTGCCTTTATCACAACCTGTCTCTTATACAC
>JARFRJ010000208.1 GCA_029287305.1 Hyphomonas sp.
GTTACGGGCTGGGCCAAAAGACCAAGCTAGAGTTTAATCCAGCATGGTCTTTTGGCCCAGCCCAACCCGTCAAGCGGCACAGCGTCGAGAGCCTGACACTCACAAAATTTCTGCATATTCACGAATATTGCGTTTGACCTCAAAAGAAAACGCCAAAGCTTCGTTCAATCTTATCATAATTTCTGTATGCGCCTCAAAATCACTGCACGTTGCAGAAAGCGCTCTCGTCTGCAGTGCAGCAGATTGTAAAGTCTCAATGATCGCATCAAGTTTTTCATATTGAAGTTTACATGCATCCCCATCATACATGATTAGTCCCTCTCTTCTATAGTGTTGTGAATAAGTTTAAATTCCCGCTGTGTTGTTTACCCCGCTTGCAAAAACCAACGGATAATCTGCACACTCTAATGTGTCACCTGTCTTTAGATTATGTGTAATTCCAGTTTGCATAATGGCCCCTGGACGCTCAAAATAACGCACATCCTGATCAACATAGCGAAAGGATATAGCCCGGCGAGGCCTGTCAGACAGATTACCCTTAGCCGCGTGAAGGGTCATCACATCATGAACAATGACATCGCCCGGCTTCACTTCAAAAGAGACAATGTCATAATCGCTTTCATGCCCATCAATTTTGGCATCCGTGGCTGATCTGACCCGCTGATCGGCGTATCGGCGAAAAAGACATTGGAGGCATAAGTCTTGCCCCATTTATGGGACCCGCGGATATATTGCGTCCCGCCTGTCTCATGCGTGCAGGGATCAAGCGGGATCCAGACAATGATTTTCCGCCCCTCCAGACCCACTTTAAAATAGTCCAAATCCTGATGCCAGGCCGTACGACAAGGCGTTTTCGGCCCCCGCGCAAAGATCGTGTCTTCAAAGAAGCGCAGCGTCTCTGCCCCGATCAACTGCGCCATAATAACGGGCAATCCCCCTTTCAAAGCCAGGTTCTGGATTGCGTCTGAAGATCGCCAGCACCCCGCCTCATAAAAGAAAGCGCCGCCTTCCAGCTTGTCTGCGCCATCTTCAATAAGAGGTTTGGCCTCCGGGTCTTGTGTGATCAGACCGACCAGCCCATCAAGCTCAAAGCGTGAGGCCTCACCCGCTTCAATTTTATCGCGCTTGTCAAAAACCTGACGGGCAACAGCCTGCAAATCATACCCTGTTTCAGTTTGGCCTGCAGTTTGCATCCGCGCCGTCACATATTCACGCAAGGGCGCTAGGTGTTCAGGTTGCAAGACATCGCGCAGAACAACAACACCATCCCTTTCAAACTGAGCAATCGCCTCCTGCATGGTTTAAGCTCTTTGCGTCGGCTTGTCAGAGGCGGTAGGTTCAAACTCTATGATTGCCCCTAGGCGCTGGGTCAGAATGCGCGACGCCCGGCGGCTAAAAGTTGAGATCGCTGCGACATAGGTATTGTCATCATCTTCAAAATATTCTGGCAGACCGAGGGGGGACGTTGACCACAATTTATTCATTTTGCGATAAAGCGGCACGGTTGTCAGCCAACTCATCTGCTTAATATTATTGTCCAAGGCATACTCATTTAGGGCCAAAGCAAGGCGGGCTCTTGAGCGCGCATTCTGCCAATCCGGATAGCGCTGCGTATCTGTGATGTAACGCGTCGCTTCCCAGATATAGGGTGATCGCGGGACCGAAGCCGAGCATAGACCATGAAACACTTCACTCAGAAGGTGCGGGTTCAGTGTTGAGTTGAAGCGCACCGTGCCGACCACCTCGCCCGTTTCCTCATCAAGATCGAGAAAATAAATCGTTTCTGGCGTGTCAAACGCA
>JARFRJ010000223.1 GCA_029287305.1 Hyphomonas sp.
GATCACATCTGTGTCATTAATTTGAGCCCGTAATTGCTTCAATTTGAAGAAAAGGGATTTTTGCGCTGATGTTGTGCCTGTCCGAACGATCGACCAATTGCGTAAAACATAATCCTGTATGGAGGACTTGATCCACCAAGACGCATAGGTTGAAAATCTAACCTCCCTGTCGGGATCAAAGCGGCTGGCCGCAATCATCAGGCCGACATTACCTTCCTGAATCAGATCGGAAACAGGTAAGCCATAATGACGGAATTTTGTTGCCGCTGAGATGACAAAGCGCATATAGGCGGAGGTGAGGTTATGCAGAGCCTTTTCGTCCTGATGGTCGCGCCAGGCTTTGGCTAAAGATTTCTCATGATCGGCCTCAAGAAAAGGTTGCCGCATAGCCAGTTTGATAAAATCCTGATCGCCCGAAAAAGAAGCGGAATTATCTAGGCTCATTGTGCGTCCCCTTTTAAAAAACTAAGACCTCTACACTTTATCTTTTTCTATATAATTCATAAAATGCATAGGAAAAGACTAAGACATACATAAAAACGCCTTTAGAGTGATTGTAAAGCGCTTTTCTACCAAATCCATGTAAATTCATACGCTTTTCAGGGCAGCGCAACGAGCAGAGCGGGCAGCGCAACGACGTGGAACGCGGGCAGCGCAACGACGAGCAGCGCTACGAGCAGCGCTACGAGCAGCGCGATCAAGCTTGTCGACCAAGCTTGTCGACCAGGCTTGTCGACCAGGCTTGTCGACTAGGCTTGTCGACCCGCACAAAGGGCATCTTGCGCGCCGCAGACAAGCGCTTTAGAGCCCATTCAAGCCTAGAGACGCCCCCTACTGGCTGGGGCCTACTTTCTAAGTATATGCCTTAGGCCGCTTTTTTCTTGGAGAGAGAGTGAGCCAGTTTTTCCATGGCCTGACCTTTTTCAATATTTTCAATCGCGGCCAGCTCTCTGGCCATTCGGTCGAGAGCATTTTCATAAAGCTGACGTTCTGAATAGGATTGCTCCGGCTGGTCTTCAGCCCGATGCAGATCGCGCACAACTTCGGCGATAGAGATCAAATTCCCAGAATTTATTTTCGTCTCAAATTCTTGAGCGCGGCGTGACCACATTGTGCGCTTAATGCGCGCCCGCCCGCCTAAAGTTTTCAAGGCGTCATCAACAAGTTTGTCGCCAGCCAAGGCTCGCATGCCTGAAGTTTCAGCGCGGTCTGTTGGCACGCGAAGGATCATTTTATCCTGCTCAAAAGTCACCACATAGACTTCAAGTTTAATGCCAGCAACCTCCTGATTTTCAATGCCGATAACGCGGCCAACGCCATGCGCGGGATAAACAACATCCTGGCCAATTTTGAAGGTTAAATTGACGTTTTCAACTCTCTTTGCAGTCATGAACAATCCTTTTATTTTTTTCTGTCTGATCAAGCCTTACAAGCACATAAAAAAGCCGAGTGCGACATAGCATCCGGATAACTTTGTATAATAAGTTAATAATATGCAGTAGATTTGGACTATATCATAAAAAATTCATAAATACAAATAGTGCCGTAATTTGGCAGGATCAGGAATCGCCACTGCCAGGCTTGGGACTAAAGTATTTTTCCAGTTTTCCTGTTTCCTCAGCATATTTTCCCCTGTCCTCAGGGGGCTCTTTCATGATGGTAATCACAGGCCAGGTTTTTGAATATTCTGTGTTAAGCTGAAGCCATTTACCATCTGGGTCATCCTCTGTATCCGGCACAATGGCTTCCACGGGACATTCAGGCTCGCAAACGCCGCAATCAATACATTCATCCGGATGAATGACCAGCATGTTTTCGCCTTCATAGAAGCAATCCACCGGGCAAACCTCCACACAGTCCATATACTTGCATTTTATGCAGGCATCGGTAACGATATAGGTCATGGCGAGCTCCGGAACTTCATGTCATGCAGATGGATGCGGTCTTGTGCTTTGTCAATCACCTGCCGCTTGAATGTGCGCTTCTGCCCGTTTTCTGGCCATTGCCCGCGGCACGTCTGTGATATGTAGGAGGGAAGACACATGGCGAATGAAAGCTTCCTCAATCGGGCAATGTTCCCCATCAGACAAGGCAACCCTGTAGAGACCTTCAATAACTTTCAGGCGCTGCTCTTCTGAGATTGGCTTGACATATTTTGTAAATTGATGCGCCCCAACGGCCTGTTCAGCCAGAGCTTCCGCCTCCACCATAATCGCGTCGACCTTGTCTGCGTCCAGATTAAAGCTGTCGAGCAAGATCAGCGCAATCATATCGCTTTCGATATTGGCATAGATGCCATCGATCAGCGCCGCTTCGACAAGCAGGGCTGCGGTGGCCACTTCCGGCAGAAGACGCCGATCTATGGGCATTCCGACATCCTTATTGAAAAATGCAGCAATCTTTTTGAACACAGTCAAACTCCTCAAGCCAGATCCTGATAAAGTAGCTCAGCTTCTTTTGCGGGTCCGCGCCGTGTGCCGATCTCAAGAACCTCGACCGTTCTAATATGCATGGTTTTCCCAAAGGTCAAAACATCACCGATGCAAATATGAGTTCCGGCTTTATGTATTTTTCGCGTTTGCCCGGCGCGTGTGACCCGAATGCCACGTTTTGTGATCCAGTCGGTGGATAATCGCCGGGTTTTGAAAAAGCGTGCCCGCCAAAGCCAGATATCTAGGCGAGTATGGGTGGGGTCTGCTTCTGTTTCTGTCATGTTTTGCGCAAATCCCCATCAGACTTTTGTCCGGGTTTTGCAGCCTGTTTTTGCTTATCAGCCGAAGGGGCAGGCTGACCGATCATATCCGTATTTTTTGTCGCGTGAGACGGCGTGGCAG
>JARFRJ010000269.1 GCA_029287305.1 Hyphomonas sp.
ATTCCAGGGTCTGTCTATTTTGATATTGACAGGATTGCCGCGCAGGGAGCGCCTTTACCGCACACTTTGCCGGACCCGGTTGAGTTTTCCTCTCGCATTCGCACGCTCGGCATTGGTGATGGACATCGTCTTGTGATCTATGATCGCAATCGCTTTATCGCCTCAGCCCGGGTCTGGTGGATGTTGCGCCATATGGGTGTAAAGGATGTTTTTGTGCTTGATGGTGGCTTGGCGGCTTGGACAGAGGCTGGCGGCGAACTAGATGATCGGGAACCGCGTTATCCGGTTCGTCATTTCACCCCGCGTCTACAAGCTGACCTTGTCAAGACACTCGGCCAAATGAAAAACATACAGGCGAGTGCCAGCACGCAGATTGTTGATGTACGTCCGCAGGGGCGATTTACAGGGCAGGCGGCAGAACCGCGTGCCGGATTACCCTCCGGTCATATGCCGGGCAGTCTGAATATGCCATATAGCCTGCTTCTGACCGAGGCCGGATATCTCAAATCCACTGAAAGCTTGCAGGATATGGTCAAAAAAATCGGTCTTTCGCTTGATAAGCCGATTGTCTCCACATGTGGGTCTGGGGTCACGGCCCCGGTCTTGACCCTGGCTTTGGCCAAGCTGGGTCAGGATCGAAGCGCGGTCTATGATGGCTCCTGGAGCGAATGGGCAAGCCAGACTGATACGCCGATCGCGACGCTTTAAGATGGCCCGTAAGCTCCAAACCCGGCTCACTCATATAGCGGGAAAGCGCTTATCTGCGACAGTAAACCCGCCCCTAGAGCGTGGGTCTACTTTGCTGATGCCGGACATTAATGCACTGTATAAAGCGACCCCGTCCTATGGGCGTATGGGGCATACGGTGCACCGCGAATTGGAGACGGGCCTTTGTCAGTTGGAACAAGCAGGGCATGCGCGTCTGACCCCGAATGGACTATCGGCCTGCGCATTGGCGCTCGCCAGCTTTGTCGAGGCTGGGGATCATGTTCTGATCGCGGATAATATCTATGGTCCGACACGGCGTTTCTGCACCCGCCGCCTTCACAAAATGGGTGTACGCACAAGTTTCTTCCGGTATGATATTGGGGCGGATATAGAAAGCCTTGTAGAGGAACGCACCCGGCTGATCTATTTGGAATCGCCCGGCTCTTTGACCTTCGATATCTGTGATACACCCGCTATCGTCTCCGTCGCTGAAAAGGCAGGCCTGATAAGCATTCTGGATAATACATGGGGGTGCGGCATAGCTTTTCAGCCTTTGGCATTGGGGGTTGATGTCAGTGTTCAGGCCTTGACCAAATATATTGTTGGCCATGCCGATGCGCTGGGCGGGGCGGTTCTCAGCCGCACACCCGCTCATGCACATCAGATCAATCAGACCGCAGAGGATTGGGGGCTTTCGCTTGGCCCGGATGAGGCCTATCTCGCGCTACGCGGGCTTCGTACTCTGCCCACGCGCTACAGGGTACATGAAGCGGCGGGCCTGAAACTGGCGCATTGGCTGCAAGACCATCCGGCGATAGATCGTGTCTTGCATCCAGCTCTGCCCGAGCATAGGGAGCATGCGCTATGGCTGCGGGATTTTAAAGGCTCAAACGGGCTGTTTGGGCTCGTTCCAAAACCGATGAATGAGACGCAAAAGCAGACTTTCTTTTCCAGCTTGACCCTGTTTGGCTTTGGGTTTTCTTGGGGTGGCTTTGAAAGCCTGCTTATTCCCGCAGACCCAAAAACCGTGCGCAGTCCCGATCACTGGATGAGCCAAGCGCCGCAAGACCTATGGCGTATCCATGTCGGGCTTGAGGATGTTGAGGATTTGATCTGCGATCTGGATCAGGCTTTTATGAGGGCAGGGCTTTAAGGTTTACTTTTACTTGAAGCGACACGTATAAAAGCCATCATACCAATGAGCTGTTAAATGCATATAGCGGTTTAGATGGATTATTTTCCCGTAAATTTGGCCGGGCGCTTTTTCAAAAAGGCGGTGACGCCTTCTTTAAAATCCTCGCTGCGTCCAGCGGTGCGCTGCGCCAAGCGTTCGGCTTGTAACTGACCTTCAAAATTACGGTCGGCACTGTCCCACATCAGCGCTCTTATAAAGGAAAGCGCTTGTGTGGGGCCTGTTGCCATGAAGCGCGCTTTTTCCATCGCCTGGTCCATCAGGGCGTCTGCGGGGACCACATCATTGATGAGACCCCAGCTATGGGCTTTATCGGCATGAATTTTCTCGCCCATCAGGGCCATTTCCATCGCCCGGGCGCGGCCAATCAGGCGCGGCAAGAGATAAGTGGACCCGCCATCGGGCACAAGTCCAATACGGCGAAAAGCTTGCAGGAAATAGGCTTTATCAGAGGCGATGATCATATCCCCCATGAGGGCGATCGCGCAGCCTACCCCAGCCGCAGCGCCATTGACAGCGGTGATCAAGGGATGGGGGTGGTTTTTCATTGCCATAATCAAGGGATTATAATGGGTTTCCAGAGCGTGACCGGCATCGACGCCATAACGGGTGCGCTGTGCGCCTATGGCTGGGGAGGCCAGATTAGCCCCGGAGCAAAACCCTTTGCCTGCCCCCGTCAGCACAGTGGCACGGTTCTCAACCCCAGAATGCTCCAGCGCCTCCATCAGCTCGTCACTCATATCAAGGCTGATCGCATTCAACGTACCCGGATCGGTAAGTGTGATCACTCCAATATCATCGCCAGCTTGATAGGTTATTTTCTTATAAGACATGAAGCTTTTCCCGATTGTCCTGTTTGTGCGTCAATCTTTGACGGGCATGCCTTTCCTAGACCAATCTTCATCGCATGATCAAGCCTGCCTTAAAGGAAGGATTTCGCCTTTGCATTTAGCTGATTAAGTCTTAAATTGAGTATATATATACATAAAGGGAACAGATTATGGCGTTAGATGGAATAGAGACAGATACAGGGATGCAGGCGGCTTTAGCGAAAATGAAAGCCGCGCATCTGCGTGATGGGCCCGCCAATGCTGATCTTCGCATAGATCGACTGGACCGGGCGATCGGTCTTCTGGTCGATTTTCAGGATGAGATTGAAGAGGCGATGTGTGCAGATTTTGGCCACCGCTCTAAAGACGCCTCACGGTTTACCGATGTCGCGTCTTCTATAGCCGCTCTCAAATATGCCAAAAAACATGTCCGCAAATGGATGCGGCCCGATCGACGCCATAGTGAATTCCCTTTAGGTTTTCTTGGGGCAAAGTCAGAAATTCAATATCAGCCCAAGGGCGTGATTGGGGTCATCAGCCCATGGAATTTTCCGGTCAATCTGACATTTGCACCCTTGGCGGGCATATTTGCGGCTGGAAACCGGGCCATGATCAAGCCATCTGAATTTACAGAGCAGACCTCAGAGCTGCTTGTGCGGATGTTTACACAGGTTTTTTCGGACGAGGAAATTGTCGTGTGTACAGGCGGGCCTGAGATTGGCGCTGAGTTTTCAAGCCTAGCCTTTGATCATATGATTTTTACCGGCGCGACCAGTGTCGGACGTCATGTGATGCGGGCCGCGGCTGATAATCTGGTGCCGCTGACCCTTGAGCTTGGTGGAAAGTCGCCGGTGATCCTTGGCCGTTCGGCGAATATGGAAAAAGCTGCCATGCGTATTATGAATGGCAAGACTTTAAATGCCGGGCAAATTTGCCTCGCGCCCGATTATGCCTTTGTTCCAAAGGACTCTGTTGACAGTTTTGTCGGGCATACGAAAAGCGCGATCAGCAAACTGTATCCGTCAGGTCTGAAAGACAATGTGGACTATACCTCTGTCGTCAATCAACGTCATTATGATCGCCTGCAAGCTTATCTGGAGGATGCCCGTGAAAAGGGCGCCGATGTGATTGAGATTAATCCGGCAGACGAAAATTTCAGCCAGCAGCCGCATCATAAAATGCCACCCACTCTGGTTTTGAACCCGACCGATGATATGGCCGTCATGCAAGATGAAATTTTTGGGCCGATCATGCCGGTAAAGTCCTATGTTGAGACCCGCGAGGCCGTTGAATATATTAATCAGAATGATCGACCTTTAGGGCTTTACTATTTTGGCGAGGATGCCGCGGAGCAATCCTATATTCTCGACCATACGACGGCGGGCGGGGTCACGCTGAATGATGTGATTTTCCATATTGGTCAGGAGGATTTACCCTTTGGGGGTGTTGGCCCGTCTGGGATGGGCAGTTATCATGGTGTGCATGGCTTCAGGGAGTTCAGCCACGCCAAATCTGTCTATCGTCAAACCGGGTCTGAAATTATCGCCATGCTGCGTCCGCCTTATGGCGAGACGTTCCGCAAGCAAATCCAGGGTCGGGTCAAACGTTAGAAGAATGCAGACATGCCGTGTGTCTGGCCTTTATAAATCTGGTTGAAACGTGTATCGGCACGCCATACAAGATTTATGCGATATCATAAGGCTGGACGATTATGCGCATTCTTTTGACCAATGATGATGGGGTTCATGCCACTGGCCTGAAATTGCTTTACGATATTGCCTGTACGCTCACAGATGATGTGTGGGTTATTGCGCCTGAACAGGAGCAGTCAGGAAAAGCGCGTGCGGTGACACTGACCGAAGCATTGCGTCCACGCCAGATTGAGAGCCAGCGCTGGGCGGTCAATGGCACGCCGACCGATTGCGTCGTTCTGGCAACGCAAATGCTGATGGCCGAGGCCCCGCCTGATCTGATCCTGTCCGGTATTAATCGAGGGCAGAACCTTGCTAATGATACCAGCATGTCTGGCACGCTGGCGGCTGCTTTTATGGGCAGTGAGGCGAATATTCCCTCTATCGCGCTCAGCCTGACGCATGGGTTGCGGTATGAAGGCTCCTTGAATTGGGAGACCCCCAAGCATTGGGGCAGGCGCGTTATACAGTCGGCGATTGACGCAGAGTGGGATAGGGGCATAACGCTGAATATCAATTTTCCGGATTGCGAGGCTAATAAGGTTAAAGGTATCAAGCTGACCCGGCAAGGTCGCCGGGATCATCTTACCTTGCGCACAGAGCAGCGCCGGGATTTACGCGGCTTTGACTATGTCTGGATCGGCCATGAGGGTAAGCTTTCCAACCCCCCTGAAGGCACAGATTTGCGGGCGATTTATGATGGCTATATTTCCGTCACCCCGCTGCATCTGGATTTGACCCATGAACCGCATATGGCCAGCTTAAGACAACATTATGAGGGGTGATACGACAGATCCGGCAGACCAGATCATTCGCTTGCTGATGAAACTGCGCAGTGGTGGCATTACAGATGCGCGCCTGCTTAAAGCGTTGGAACGGGTTACACGCGCTGCGTTTACGCCGCCGGCCTATAAAGACCTCGCTTATGAGGATTGTGTGTTGCCCGCAGAGTCAGGGCAAATCCTTGAAAAACCCTCCATGCTGGCCTTAATGCTGCAGGCCATGGCCTTGCCTGCAAAACCGGATGTGCGGGTTTTGAATGTGGGGGCAGGCTCTGGCTATAGTTCAGCGCTTCTATCTGTGATGGGGGCCCATGTCTTTGCGGTTGAGCGTTTGCATAGCCTGGTTAAATCCGCCGAGCAGAATTTATCCGAAGGGCGCTATGAAAATATTCGGATAAACTGCTCAAATGGCCTTGAGGGCTGGACCGAGCATGCGCCCTATAAAAACATTCTCTTGCAAGGGTTGATCAAGAATATTCCGCAAACTCTATTTGATCAACTGACACCCGATGGCACTCTTATCGCGCCTCAAAAGAAAAAAAGCGGGATTAAGCTCGTAAAATATGATGCAAAGGGGGAAAAAATCTGGAGTCAGCCTGCTTTGTTTTATGCCCAACTTAAAACAGGGGTTTCAAAAGCGCTTTAGCATGTTTATGTGTAGCGTTACGATTTGTCCGCCGTCTCGATGAGGGGGCGTCTGTATTTATTTGAAAGGCCTTTCATTTATGGTTCACTCTATGGTTCAAAAACTGGGTATCCTTACCGCCCTGTCTTCTGTTTCAGCGTCTCTGGCATTTGCACAAGAAGCGGGCTCTTCCGGAGGCGGCGCAATTATGCAGCAATTACTCCTTTTCATTCCGTTGATTTTACTGTTCTATTTTCTGCTCATTCGACCTCAGTCCCAGCGCCAGAAACAGCATAGAGCGATGATTGGCGCCATTCGCCGCGGGGATATGGTGGTCACCAGTGGCGGGCTGATGGGTAAAGTCACAAAGGTTGCCGATGATGAGTTGACGGTTGAAATTAGCCCAGATGTGCGTGTGCGCATACGTCGTGGCATGATTTCCGATGTCATAGGTAAAGGCCAGACGGTATCCTCCAAAGAGGCATCCTAACGGCTTGAAAGGCTAAACTTATGCTGCATTTTTCGAATTGGAAAATCACGCTTGTTCTGGCGGTTTTACTGGGCGGATTTATTCTGGCGTTGCCAAATGTTTTGCCAAACAGTTTTATGGGGGTGGAGCCTAAGCCTCCGCTCTCACAGAACCCGGATGAGTTGGCAGCGTATCGCGCCGAGCAAGCCGAGGCGCAAGAGAGCTGGTGGCCTGGCTTCCTTGCCAAGGAAAAAGTTAATCTGGGTCTTGATCTTCAGGGCGGCGTTTATCTGTTGATGGAAATTCGCCCGGATGAAGTTGTTGCCAATCAGATGCAGAATATTCGCGGCGATATTACGCGCGCCTTATTGGAGCGACCGCGTATTGTCCGCGAACCGATTGAAGAAATTGATAGCACGCAATTGCGTGTCACGATTAAAAATCTTGATCAGATTGAAGAGGCTCAGCGCCGTTTGCGCGGTGCTAATCCGATTGTAGAAGGCACGATTACAGGCTCGCGCACGCTTGATATCCAAAATGAAGGGCAGGGGTCGTTTCTGATTTCGATGACACCAGCAGCGCGCGAATATTTCGTCCGAGATGCGCAAGCCAAAGCGATGTCTATTGTGCGTCGTCGGATTGATCCTGATGGGGTCAGTGAAATTTCTGTTCAGCCACAGGGCGATGACCGGATCGTATTGGAAGCCCCAGGCGAAGCCAATCCGCAACGTATCAAGGATATCTTGTCTCAAGCTGGCCGGATGACATTTAACCTTGTCAGCGATGATATGATCGCCACGCAAGCGGCGGTCGAGGGCCGTGTGCGCCCTGGCTATCAATTATTGAGTGATGAATTTGGTCAGGCGCTTCTGGTTGATGTGACACCGGTCGTCACGGGCTCTGATATTGCCACAGCCAGCCAAGGAAATGATCCCGATGATAATTCACCGGTTGTAAATTTTCGGTTGAATGGGGCCGGGGCCAAGAAATTTGGCCAGACGACCTCTGAAAATTATGGCCGCCTATTTGCGATTGTTCTGGATGATCAGGTGATGTCTGCGCCGCGTATCAATGAGCCGATCTGGGGGGGGAATGTTCAGATCAGTGGCAGCTTCACGATTGAGCGGGCCAATGATCTGGCCGCCATTATCGCCGCCGGGGAATTGCCCGCCAAATTGCACTTTATTCAGGAACGTACCGTCACCGCGACACTTGGGGAAGATTCCATACGGGCGGGAACAACCGCCTCGCTCATCGGCCTAGCCTTGGTGGCGATTTTCATGGTTCTGGCCTATTCACGCCTTGGCGTGTTCGCGGTTCTTTCCCTGATGGCTAATATCATGTTGATATTAGGGGCCCTGTCTGCAATTGGCGCGACGCTGACCTTGCCTGGAATTGCCGGTATTATTCTCACCATCGGGATGGCGGTCGATGCCAATGTGCTTGTCTTTGAGCGTATAAGAGAGGAAAGCCGGGCCGGGCGCGGCGCGATGAGCGCTGTACAGGCCGGCTATGAAAAAGCCCTTTCGACAATTATGGATGCCAATATCACGACTTTTATCGCCGCTAGCCTGCTTTATCTTCTGGGCTCTGGTCCGGTCAAAGGGTTCGCGGTGACACTTGCCATCGGGATTGTGACCTCCGTCTTTACCGCTTTTGTCGTGACCCGCCTGCTGACAGCGCTCTGGTTGAATTCTGCGCGACCCAAAAAGCTGACCCTATAGGAAAGATCGCTCATGTTTATGAAATATGCCCCGGACAAGACGCGCCTTAAATTTATGAAGCTGCGCGTGCCGTCCTTCATCTTTTCGGTCGTTGCGGTCATTTTGTCGATTGTGCTTGTTTTTACCCAAGGCCTTAATCTTGGCATTGATTTTCGCGGTGGCTCTGTTTTGGAAACCACCAAGCCGGATAATGTTGAGGTTCAGGATGTTCGAAATGTGCTGAGCGGCCTAGGTCTGGGGGAGGTTGTCATCAATGAAGCTCTCGGCACCGGGGTTGAAGCCAAACGCGTGCTTGTGATCCGTCTGGCGACACAGGATGTCGCCGATGGCGAAGACAGCGAACTGGCTCAGCAGGAAGCGACGGATCTGGTTGAAAATACTTTGCTGGAAGCTTTTCCGGAGATGGAGAAGCCAAGCCGAGAGACGATAGGCCCGAAAGTCTCAGGGGAGCTTTTTCAGGCCGGGATTACCGCTTTGGGTGTCGCGCTGGCGATGATGCTTGTCTATATCTGGTTTCGTTTTGAGTGGCAGTTTTCTCTTGGTGCGGTCGCCGCCTTGATCCATGATGTGATCTTGACCATGGGGATATTTGCCGCCCTGCAATTAGAGTTCAATCTGTCCACGATTGCCGCGCTTTTGACGATTATTGGATATTCCATGAATGATACGGTTGTGGTCTTTGACCGTGTGCGCGAAGAAGCGCGCAAATACAAGAAAATGCCGACTATTCAATTGATTGACCTGTCTTTGAACGGAACACTTTCACGAACGCTTCTGACGTCTGGAACGACATTGCTTGCACTTTTGGCGATCTTCGTTCTTGGCGGACCGGTCCTGCGCGGCATGTCTTTCGCTTTGATTTGGGGCGTGATTGTGGGAACCTATTCATCCGTCTTTGTGGCGTCATCCCTGCTTCTGGCCTTGCCAGAAAAGTGGCGTCATGGCCGTGAACCCAGTAATGATGATGCGCAGTTTGGATTTTCTGGATAAATTAGCCCTGCGAAAATTTGATAGATAGGCAATATTTACCTGATATTTAGAGCCTTTAAAAGCGCATTGACCAATTCCTTAACAATCTCAAACAGAATCACCCAAGAAGTAAATCGGTGTGGAATTTTGCAAGTGACGCTGTGAAATAACAGAACGGATCAAAAATCTTCAAAATACATTCTGTATTAGAGCCTAATAAGCACTTGTACCAAGCCTTAAATTAATGTAATTATTTCTTCGTGAATCCAAATAGGAATATATTAGTTTATAACTAAAATTTATTTCGTAAGCGAATTGTTTATTAACTTTAGGAAACAAAATGAAAAACTTTTTAACATATTCTTTTTTAAGCGTTGCGGCTCTATCCTTCACGGCATGCTCTGACGGGGCAGAGGTCTCTGAACCTGTAGAGGCTCCTGCGGTAGAAGAAGCTGCCCCTGCGGTTGAAGAAACTGCCACTCCAGTAGAAGAAGCTGCTGCTGCGGTTGAAGAAACGGCTGCTGCGGTTGAAGAAACTGTCTCTGCGGTTGAGGGAGCTGTTACGGCGGTTGAGGAAGCTGTCTCTGAAGTAGAAGAAGCTGTTTCTGAGGCAGAAGAAGACGCGCCTGCAACAGAAGAAGCTCCTCAATAGATACCTCTACCGGGCTAGATATAAAGTACGCCAAAACTGACTTTGTGAAGTTATGTGCAATTAGCGCGGGCTTTCGACGTAAAAACCAGTTTGGTAAAGACAGATTTGAAATAGCTCGTCCAAGTATTTAGCTTGACTTGACCTGTTCGCGGACCCTTCCGCTGACAGGTCAAGCTTATTACTGTACTGCCCCGAAACGCGCGCAATAATAAGTTGAGCACTGATCCGGCTCCGATAGAGCGGTAAGGGCGTTAAGCCCTTTAGGCTTGCGCTCTTATAAACTCCAGCACAGCCTCAACATGGCCCGGCACGCGCACTTTGCGCCAAGCCTGTAATAGCGTGCCGTCTGGCCCAATCAGAAATGTCGAACGCTCTATGCCCATATAGGTGCGGCCATACATTTTTTTCTCAACCCAAACGCCATAGGCTTCACATATGGCTAAATCCTCATCTGCGCCGAGGGTGATGGACAAATCATGCTTGGCTGTAAACTTATCATGTGAAGCGAGGGAATCCTTAGAGATGCCGAGAATATCCGTGTTCAGCGCCTCAAACGCCGATTTGTGTTCGCTAAAGCCGATCGCCTGTTTGGTGCATCCGCTGGTGTCATCCTTTGGATAAAAATACAAAACCAGATATCGTCCGGCATAATCGCTAAGGCTAAGCTGTTTATTGCCGGTGACAGGCACGCAGAAGCTCGGTGCAGATGACCCTATTTTAAGTATTTCTGGCATATGAAATTCCTTTCAGCGCTGATATAAGGCAGGTTCAATTCCGTTATCATATTTTCAAGTCAATACTACATTTTTAGATCAATATTCTATCTGGAGTGACTGATTGGTCCGTCAAACCGCCAAAACCATTTTTCTTGAAATTGTCGGCGGTTTTATTTTTTTATTCCTGTTGGCGGCGACGTTTCTCGCTGTGCGATTGTCCTCA
The DNA here is from genome assembly GCA_029287305.1 of Hyphomonas sp. Taxonomy (GTDB): domain Bacteria; phylum Pseudomonadota; class Alphaproteobacteria; order Caulobacterales; family Hyphomonadaceae; genus CALLCD01. The sequence continues at coordinate 10,582 of JARFRJ010000269.1, forward strand.
GGCCCTATGGCGTTGCCTATTTTAAAGCCAAGCCTGATCGCTGGATTTGAAGATATGCGGGGCGGGCTTGGCGTTGATTTTGAACAGGTCACACTTGAATGGTTGGCCGAGGAAGGTCAGCTCGTCCTGATCGCGAATAATATCGATTTTCTGGATGAGGAGGGTCAACTCGCAGCAGAAGCTGAGCGCTGCGAGGTTTTGCTGAATATTGGCGGGTTTTCCTTGCGCCAGATTCGCCCGCTCAAATTACGTATTGAGGGCGGTTGGGTTGGCGTTGCTGAGGCCGGTGATATATGGCGCGTTGCGGGCCAGCCCGTGCCAATCAGCTCTAATTTTGTTTTACCACCAAGCTCGCAGCCAGCGGATGATTTCATCGCCACGCTAAATGGCTGGCTTACTCAAAGCTTTGACATATCTGCCAAGCGGGCGGCGAGTACAGGTTTACAGAATATTGCGTTTGAAAATATCGAAATGCGCGTTCTCGATCAGGACCGGGCGGTGCAGTATCGCTTCTATGTCCAGTCAGGTGTTTACAGTCAGGATATGGATAGTCTGGACTTGGCTTTAAACGGGGAAAGTCTGGAAGCCGACGCCGCGCCAGGCACGCTTGGCTTTCGCCTAAATATGAGCTCTGGGTATCGTGCCCTTGAAACAGAGTTATCCTTTGCAACGGAAAGCTTGGCGGCGCTCATGCGCGTGTGGCCGTCTGCACCTATCAGCTTGACCGATTTGCCAGCAAACCTCACCTTGACCCTTTCAGCAAATGCACAAGAGGGCGTCAGCGCAATAGATGCGACAATGACCCTAGGTGCTGGGCGATTAGGGGTGATGCAAGAAATCCTTGACGTGCGCGGTGTGAAAATGACAGCCGCTTATCGTCCTGAAACCGATCAATTATCAGCTCAATTTGAGGAGCTGAATATTGGCGGGTTTTCCTTGCGCCAGATTCGCCCGCTCAAATTACGTATTGAGG
>JARFRJ010000112.1 GCA_029287305.1 Hyphomonas sp.
CGGCTGGCCAGACCCAATTTATAGATCAGCGCTTGCCAGCCAATCAGAGGTAAGACAGCCCAGAATTTCAGCTTATTAGGACTTGCAAAACGTACAAAGCGGCTCCAAGTGCCGCGCCGTGTCAAAGTCTTGTCTAGATCAAACAGGGCTATGCCGGGCATTGGATGTCCTTCTATATGCTTGTTTTAGGGGATACGTTGTAAGAGCTAAAGTGTCTTAGTATAGAGACGATAGGTTTTATAGTGTTTGGCGCTTGCCAAGGTGACCATGCGCCGGGTTTCAAGATTGTTTTCCAACACCCAACTCAGCTCAACATCATGGACACCGCGCGGGCGGACAGCCGCATAACAGACCTCAAACATAGACAGCATGAGCGCCGTTCCCGTACGCTTTTTGTGAACACTGCGACGCAGGCCCATTAAAGGAATACGGGCAGATTTCACCCGTGAAACTTTAAGACGCCACAGCAGTTTCAGCCACCCAAACGGAAACAGGCGTCCATCCAGATCATATGTGGCTTCATTTAAATTCGGCAGCATCAGAACAAAGCCAACCGCCTCTCCATCCAGTTCCCCAAACCAAAAGCCCGCCGGATCTATCAGCGTCTTCATATCCTTTGCCATATGCTGAACCTGTGCGTCGGAAAAAGGCACAAAATTCCAATTATCAGACCAGGCATCATTGAAAATATTCATAGCCAAGGCAATTTCTTCTTCAAAAGCATTCTGGCGCATTGGGCGTATTGTCAAACGGTCTGATTTTTCAACAAAAGCCTGCATGCTGGTGACAACAGCTGGGCGCGGATACCCATCCACCGTATTGCCAATATAGGCATAGGTATCCATTGCCTTTGTATACCCGGCCACCTCCACTGCAGCCGGATAACGGGCCTCCCCATGCGGCATCAGCATCATTTGCGGGGTCTCGAACCCTTCAATCAGCATGCCGCATTCCTCATTGACAGAGAAATTATATGGCCCGCCCAAAGCGCTCATCCCTTGAGCGCGCGCCCAATGTTCAGCCTTCTCCAATAAAAGGGGCAAGGCTTCCGGGTAAGCCGGATCACTGTCCAAAAAGCCAAAATGCGCTGAATTATCCTTATTCACCGCCAAATGCGCATGATTGACGAAACTGGCAATCCGCCCGACAGGACGACCTTCAGATTTGGCCAGCCAGTAAACCACATCCAAATCCTTCAGCCCCGGATTTTTCTTAGGGTTGAACCCGTCTTTCTGTAAAATTCGCAAAGGCGGACGCCAGCTCGGCTGGCCGCGATATAGGCGATAAGGCAGATTGATAAACGCGTTCATATCACGCCGGGTTTGCACCTGAACGATATCAATTATAGCGGGCATACGGGTTTCCTGAAATTTTTTAAGGTTATTATATGATAAGGAAGTCTAAAACCGTTTCGGCTATCGGTCAAAGCGTTTTGAGGCAACCCAGATCTGCGCACTATGCTCGGCGGGGCTCTACCCGGACACGCTCTAAAGATCTGCGCACGCGCTCTATCAGAAGATAGATCCACTTACACCGAAGACGGGGTCTTGCCCTCTATTGATGATTTGGAGGTCTCCCCCATTTGCGGTGTAGAGCTTGCCTCACGCACCCAAGGAAATTGGGCCGCGACATCATCTGTATAGCCAAGATTACGCGCCGTTGCGCTGCGTTTACGCTTTGACGCATCTTTGTAATATGTGCCGAGCAAGGCATCAAACCAGAAGGCGGTAATGGAGTAATTTCCGCTCTCATCATGATAATGATGCAATAGGTGCGCGCGCTTTACATAGGCGAGAAACTTTGATTTTGGCATAAATCCTAAATGCTGAATACAATGAACATATTCATAGAACATGGTCATAAATATACCAGAGGCAATGGCCAGGGACGCCCCGCCCGGCCCGGCTATGGCAAAGCCAATCGGACCATATATCAAAGCAATTGGCGGCAGGGTCGTATGCAAACCGCCAAACAGAACACTCAGCTCATTCGGGCGCTGATGATGATCATAATGGGTCCGCTTCCATAATTTAGCGGTCATTTTATAGCGCATCAACAGTCTGGAATGGAGGATGAAACGGTGCGTTATGTACCAAATCACGGGATGGCCGATGACGGCCGAGGCAAAAGCCATAAGCAAAGCAAGCGGCGCACCGCCAAAATAGGCCGCGCTTAAAAAGGCGATGCTCATAAGGGTGAGATATATCTGCACCCCCGGATAGGTAAAATAAGCCAGATTGAGCTGTTTTATGCCCATCCGGTTCAACAGAAATTGCTGACTTTTCCAGTCTTGAAAACGCATAAACATGGTTTGATGACCATCCTTTTAAATCCTGCACCTGATTTGAAAACTCAATACGCAACGTCTTAGGGAAAGGCAAATTTTTGCACTCATTATACTCTAGGACGGGCGAACGTGTTTACGTCATATGATATAGATTTTAATCCGTTCCCCGCAAGTTCAGCACAATCTGTGCGCCCGCATCATCAGTTTCGATAGCAGCTTCCTTGAAGCGCGGCTTGCGTAATTTCAGCTTTGGATTATTCGACAAGGCGAAAGGTTCATCCGGCATGCGGTTCCATTTCTTGTCAAATTTCCGGTCGCCATCTTGATCATGATAGGACGCCACGGCATAAATCCCGGGTCCGGGTACATCCAGGCACACCTCTTGCGACCCGTCTTCAGCGGCCACGCGCGCCCGGCGCAAGCGTCCATCTGTTTCAAGGAAATTCTTCGAATCATTGGCATAAACTTCCACAACCAGAATGCCTTGTGCTTTGACGCCGTTCACAAGGGTGCGGATTTGTGTCTTACTGTCATCGCATATATCGGCTTCGTCACCCGGACGTAAATCCAATACAGGTTCAGAGCTTGAAAGCGCCCCTTTTGCAGGATCATTATCAAGTGCTGCAGCTGAAAAACTAAGTAGACAAGCCGAGGCAAGACAGAATTGTCCGAATTTTAAAGCTTTTTGAGGTGACAGATAATTTACTAACATTTACTACTCTTTCCAGTATCGCTTGTTTTAACCCTGTGAGGGCATAGGATAACACCTTGCCCGGACATCGACATGTGAAAATGCTGTAATGCGTCGTCTCAATATTTACCTCTTTAAACAATGTCTTCAAATCGTCATCGGTCTGATCGTTCTGGCCATGGGTGTGTTTATTCTCGAACGACTTTTGCGAATTTTTGAAATTGTCGCCAATGCATCCGGCACTTTGGGGGCCGCCTCGCGCATGCTTTTGAACATGCTGCCTTATTATTTGGGTTTGGCCATACCGATCTCCCTTTTTCTGGGCGTAATGATTACGATTGATCGTATGAGCCGATCTGGCGAATTGGCCGCCTCTTTTTCAGCTGGTGTCTCCCTGTTTCAGATTATCCGGCCCTTTATACTGATTGCGGCAGGTCTGTCTGTTATTAGCCTCATGATGATCGGATATTTGCAACCGCTTGGGCGATATGAATATCGCGCGATTGTCGACCGGGTTCAGCAAACCTCCTTTGAGGCCGCCTTTCAGGAAGGCAAGTTTGCGCAAATCGGCCGGCGTGTTTTCTGGACGGAGCAACGTACAGGCGGCGATCGACTTGGCCAGGTGTTCATCTTGGAAGAGGACGAGCCGAGCCGCGCAATAGGCAATACATCGCGCCTCACCGTCGCCCCAAGTGGGCGGATCAGCACAGGAGATAATGCTGACGAAACGCGCATTACCCTTAATCAAGGCCAAGGCATGATTATCTCCCCAGATAAAACCTTGATTGAGCAGTTGACGTTTGAGCAGGCTGAGTGGAATATTAAAGGCGATATATTGGCTTTTCGCGCGCGCGGGGATGATGAGCGTGAATTGATCTTTCATGAACTGCTTGCCGAAGCGGCCGGACGCGGTGACGGGATTGTCGAACCGCATATTGCCAATGCAACAGCGCATGACCAAGTGGGACGGTCGGTTTTACTCCTGATCCTACCTTTTATTGCCCTTCCCCTCGGCCTTGGTTATGGGCGCTCTTTCTCTTCTACAGGTATCGCTGTGGGCGTTGTTTTCCTGCTGACCGTGCAAAAATCCCTCGAAATGGGTTTAACCTTGGCCATTGATGGCAGGATTGCGCCTTGGCTCGGCACTTGGCCAATTTTAGGAGTTGTCGCCACTTTGGGGGGCTTTTTGTTTCTACGTAGCGCGCTGACCCTATCTGCACCCCCTTTGATGATATTCTCACCCGATTTGAACCGATTTTTCATACCGATTTGGGGACTTATCAAAAACTTACGCCCGCGAAAAGTGGCGGGTTAGAGTGTGATGCGGATTGGTTTCTATCTAAGTGGTATGTTCTTCACACGCTGGCTAATGACCGCCTTTGGTATGATCACTTTGGCGGGGCTCTTAGATTCGCTGGCCAATGCATCGCAAATTTCAGCCAGTGATCAGGGCGGCGCGCTGCGATATATGACGC
>JARFRJ010000115.1 GCA_029287305.1 Hyphomonas sp.
TATTCTATCGCCCAAAGGGCTGCGATGCCTGCCGCGGGACGGGCTATAATGGCCGTGTCGGTATATATGAATTGATGATTATTGATAAGGATCTGGGCCAGCTCATCCATGATGATGCGGATGAAAACACATTGTCGGCCAAAGCCTTTGAGGAATACCCAACCCTTTTCCAAGCAGGCATAGATCGCGTGCTGGCCGGTGAAACAAGTCTAAGCGAAGTAATTCGCGTCAGCCGAAAGGAGGAAGACTTTAATGCCGACATTTGAGTATTCTGCCTTAACGCGCGATGGCTATAAATCCAGCGGCATAATGACCGCTGATAATGCCCGCGCGGCCCGACGTGAATTGCGTATTCGCTCTTTGACACCGCTCTCTGTCAATGAGGCCAGCCAAGCCAAGCAGGGCCGACTGCAGTCAAAGCCGAGCTTGTCAACTTTTGATCGCGTTCTTGTGACCCGTCAATTGGCGATGATGATTGGCTCCGGCATTCAGGTCGAACAGGCTTTGGGCACGATTTCCTCACAAGCGGGCAAGCTGTCGACGCGGCGTCTGTTTGCCATTATGCGGGATAAAGTCGCCGAAGGCAGCACATTTACAGAAGCCTTGTCAGACCACCCCAAATGTTTTTCAACGCTTTATCTGGCGGTTGCCTCTGCCGGTGAGCTCTCCGGTGAGCTGGCGCGCGTTCTGGAACGCCTAGCAGATCATTTAGAAAAATCACATAAAGTAAAGCGTAAAGTGCTGACCGCGATGATCTATCCGATCATATTGGCCCTTGTCGCGGTACTGGTCATTACCTTATTGCTTATTTTTGTCGTCCCGCGTGTGGTTGAGCAGTTTCAGAGCTTTGAACAGGAATTGCCGTTTTTGACGCGCTTTGTGATTGGCATGTCAGACATATTGCAATCCTATGGTCTTTTTATCTTAGTCGGTTTGGTCCTAGCTTTTTTTGGATTGGGGCGCGTTTTACGCAATCGTCTTTTCAAACGCCGTCTGGATGGATTTGTGCTTAAAATTCCCCTCATTGGAAATTTGATCCGTATCGCCAATTCGGCTCAATTTGCCCGCACATTTGCCATGTTGATTGGCAGTTCAACCCCGGTTCTGGACAGTTTGCGCGCCGCGCGTGGATCGCTCAGTAATATGGTCTTCATTGAGGCGATTGATTCTGTGATTGAGGATGTGCGTGAAGGGGCAACACCGGGCCGTGCGCTTGCCAAAACCGGTGTTTTCCCGCCTATGCTGACAAGCCTTGTCTCAAGCAGTACAGCGAGAGAAAACTTGGCTAGCCTTCTGGAAAAGGGCGCGGGTTATCTGGAAGATGAATTTGATAGCGCCACCGGATTGATCCTCGGCCTGATGGAGCCTTTGGTCATTCTCTTGCTCGGTACGATTGTGGCACTGATCGTTCTCTCCATCATGCTACCCATAATGCAATTAAATACATTGGCCTTTGGCTAAAGGACAGGAGTTTACAATGATAAAGAAACAAACACCCTATAGGCTACACCCTTCTGAAAAAGGCTTCACACTGACCGAGATTATGGTCGTGGTGTTTATCATTGGTCTTTTGTCGACCGTGGTTCTGGTCAATGTGCTGGGCGCACGTACTGATGCGCAAACCAAGACCGCTCAGGCCAATATTCAGGCGCTGACACAGGCTTTGGAACGCTATAGTTTGCAAATGTACACCTATCCCACAGAAGAGCAGGGGCTTCAGGCTTTGGTCTTACCGCCTGAGGATTTACCCAATCCCGCGTTATATCCACGGGGTGGTTTTATCCAGAAACTGCCAAATGATCCCTGGGGTCGGCCCTTTCAGTATATCTATCCGGCAGAGCGCTCACGCGCCGCCTATGATGTCTTCTCAATGGGCGCAGATGGTCAGCTTGGCGGTGAGCTGGAGAATGCAGATATCGGCAATTGGGACTAGTAAAGGACGCGTGTTTTGCCATTGGTCAGACCCCATGAGCGGGGGTTTACTCTTCTAGAAGTTTTGACCGTTGTGTTCATAATAGGACTGACGGGGGTGATGATTGTGATGTCCCTGCCTGCCTCGCCAGACCAGTTGGAGCGCGAGGTTCAGCGTCTGGAGCAAAGTCTGGAGCAATTGGCTGAACGCGCTGTGGCTTCTGGTAGCCTGTATGCCATGGAGGTCACAGAAGTCGGTTATACAGCTTTGCGCCATGATGGTGAGGAGTGGCAAGTGCTGCGGCGTGGGGCTTATGAATTTCCAGATAATATATCCATGATTGCCGCAGATGTACGCATTGATGAAGATCGCGATGAAGCCAAACTTATCCTCTTGGACCCGATTGGTATGCCGCCGCGCGGAAAGCTCACCCTGTTCGACGGTGAGCGCCAGCAAGAGCTTGCCTATCGCCGGATCGCCGAGGAGATAGAGCGATGAGATCAGAGCAAGGGTTCACACTGATGGAAGTGATGGTGTCGCTGGGCATTATGGCAACCGCCGCGATTGCGCTGAGCCAGATAGGCACAGATAGCCTCGCCAGTGTCAAACAGGTCGAGGAACGATATCTTGCCCGCACAGTGGCCAATAATCAATTAATCGAGGCCTATACCAGTATTACGCCCATCCAGATTGGGGTAACAAGCGGCGAGACCGAACAGATGGGCCGCACCTTTACATGGACGCAGACCGTCTCCCTATCCGGCCAGGAGGGTATATATCGGGTCGATGTGCAGGTCACAGAAGCGGATGTTGAAACGCCCATTGCGGTGGTCACAAGTCTGAAGAGAGCGCCTTCATGACGCAAAGGCGCTCTTCTGAAAATACTCATAGAGACGCAGGCTTTACGCTTGTTGAAACCTTGATTTCGGTGTTTGTCCTTGCCCTCATAATGGGCGCAGGCAGTGCGCTTCTCTTGTCTACTTTGCGCACCAATACGCTTGTTGAAACACGTATGGAAGTGCTTGCTAATCTTGAGATCACCTCAGCACATTTGCAGTCGGATTTAACCCATACTGTACCGCGCCTTATTGATGGCGGGTCTTTAAGGCCTCCGCAAAGCCTTTATGGTGGCCGGCCCGACCGCGATGGCGTGATCCTTGGGCTTGTACGTGATGGCTGGGTAAATTTAGGCGATGAGGAGGATCGGGGAAATCTGACCTTTGTGACCTATCGTCTGGATGAGGGTCGCTTGATCCGCCGTATCTATGAACGTCCGGATCGCAGCCGTCGCACACCAGCTTATGAAACGGCTCTTCTAGGCGATCTTGAAAATGCCACGGTCAGTTTCACCAAGGACGGCCTTCCCGTTGAAGAATGGGAGATGGCTGAAAATGTTGAAGTCGTAGACATGCCTGAGACGGTGATCTTTGAATTCGAGTTTACCTCAGGCGAGCGGTTGACCCAGACTTTTCTGGTTGGAGCGCGGTCATGAGACAGGCTCGCATGAGAGATGAAAAAGGCGCAGCCTTGATATCTGTGATATTTCTGGTTGCAATTATGTCCATGACCTCCATCGCCCTATTGGAGGTGACAACGAAATCTATCCGCCGGGCAAAGCTGACAGATAATCAGTCGCAGATTAATTGGATGATGATCAGTGCCGAGGAAGTGGGCCATGTCGCGATCGGTCAATTGTTTGACCAGACGAGCGGTAATTTGAATGATATGACCCCATATTTGGAACAAGATATTGTCATGCCCGTCCTTGACGCGACCTTGCTCATAAGGGTTGAAGATGCCAGCAATTGCTTTAATTTGAATGCGATGCTGTCTGGCCGATCGGTCAGACAATCTGCCAATCAGGCCTTCCTGAATCTCCTGATCGCCTTGAAAATTAATGAGAATGAAGCAGAAAGTCTGCGGGCGCGTCTGCTCGACTGGTTGGATCACGATAATACACCGCGCCTTGGCGGGGCAGAAGACAGCTATTATGCTGGTATGCGCCCGTCTTACCGCGCGGCTGATACACAGCTTGTCCATGTCTCTGATCTGCGTGCCATACGTGGCTATACTCAAGAGATATATGAGGTGATAGAGCCCTATATGTGCGCTTTAAATCATGATAATCCGGCGATCTTGAATGTGAATACACTGAACCTGGAACAGGCTCCGCTTCTGACCATGGCGACAGGTGGGACGATTGATATTGATTTGGCTCGAAATATTATTGAGGATCGTCCAGTCGGCGGTTGGGAAAGTATCCAGGATTTTGCAGACTTAGAGGCGATCAAACTTATTGAAACGGATCAGATGAATTTGGAATATTTGTCAATTCAATCTAAATATTTATCCCTTATTGGACAGGTTCAAAGACGAGGCCAAGCTTCTGACTTTCAACTTTTATATGTGCAAGAGCAGGTCGGTCAACCGGTCAAAATCATCCAGCGCGTTTATGGAGTAATGTAATGGCAAGACGTATATATGCAGAATTACAGGCTCTTATGGCCGGCTCTGAGCGTTGGCTGGACGCGAATCTAAATATTGTGGCTTCTGCCGATATTTCAGAGTCTGATGAGTTGATCTGTTTTGTTAATGGTTTGGATGTGACCATTTTGGAGGCTGTGCTGCCTGTACGCGCGGATGCTGAGGCACGCAGTGCTGCCCCCTATGCGATTGAGGATGATATTGCTGCGCCGATAGAGGATATACATGTTGCGCTTGGCCCAGTTGGGACAAGTATGCAAGATCCACGCAGCGTTCATGTGGCATCCACGGAACGTATGTCAGAATGGCGTCAATGGATCGACGCCCGTCCGAAATTTTCGCATGCGCGCTTAATCGCCGAACAGTCTGTTCTCCCAGAAGATACGATTATCGCCGGTCCAGAGCGATATCTCGTTAATCTGGCGGGCCGGGCTTTTTGTATCGACCGGTCTATGCCCTTGTCTTATTTCGAAGACCTGTTCCAAGGCTATGATCTTGAACCGCCAGGTGAGGCCGATATATTGGCGCAATTGGTCGAGCTTGCTGAAGCATCTGAGACACGGCTTGATTTGCGCCAAGGCGCGTTTAAAGCCTATAAAAGACTGAACCTGAGCGGCCTTTCCAAATGGCGTTTAAATGCAGGCCTTGCCGCATCCTTTGCTGTAATTTGGTGCCTGAGTGTCTTTCTGGAAACCCAGACCTTGCAATCAGAAACCCGGCAATTGCGTGAAGACATGCGCATAGCCTATACAAGCGTGTTCTCTGAGCCGCCGCGCAGTGGCGATTATGTCCGTGCTGTCCGCCAAGCGGTGGCAGACATGGGCCCGGGTCAAGCTTTAACGTTTCGCGAAGCCAGCACGGCCCTTTATCGGGCGCTCGATAAAGTGCCCGATTCTGAATTGCAATCAATCCGCTATGATGCAAGCCAAGGCGGCCTATCGGCCCGAATTGCCTATCTGTCCTATGGGTATGATGCGCAGTTAAAAGATGCGCTGCTGGAAATAGGTGTGCGGTCTGAAATTGGCGATGCCAGGCAGCAAGGGCAATTTGTGGTTGGGGATGTGCGTCTGCAAGGAGTGGTGCAA
>JARFRJ010000363.1 GCA_029287305.1 Hyphomonas sp.
GACTCAAAACTGCCTATAAAATCAATACCTATCTCTTTTGATTTGTTTTTTTGTATGAACGGTAATTGCCGGGGCATATTGCGCACCATCATTAGTGGGAGAGCCTCCTTAAATGATAATTCACAGAACGTTTTATGAAAGGGATGTGTTTTAACCCGTATTATATGCCTGTATAAGCTAAATGTGCGCGTGTATGGGTTACGTATAAAGGCAAATTTTTTCAAAAGAGTATATTTCGAGGCACCCAATATACGTTGTGCGTCTCGTAAACTCGCATGTGGCCTTATCCCTGTTATGCGCTCAATATGATCACCTTGTCTGTAAAATAGCGTGACGAGACGGCCCACACCTCTGATTTGTGGCCATCCATAAGCAATGTTATCTTCCCAACGGCTATAAGCAAGCAGCGATTGAGCTATAGATGTCCCACCTGTTTTGGGAATATGACAAAAAATGAATTTATATTTCCATGAAATAAGCATCTTTTAGTGCGACCGTCTATGATAATTGGAGAATAGTTTAAGTAACATACAAGTCCAGTTTGAGTTTATATAAGCGATATATAGACCTTATTTTTATTCCCATGATTATATATATCATGGAAACAGATCTTGGGCCTTCACCTCGAAAAGTTTTCAATATAAGCCATTAAAGAGTGTGCAAGCATATCCAATTGCTGGTCAATTATGCGCGTTTCATGTTCAAGGGTGTGCAACATAGCCAGCCCTCGTAAATGCGCGTTTACGAAATACTGTATCGACACTGCAGCGTCTTTGGACAAGCAAACGCTGTCAAAAACGCGCATAATGAAATCTTCATGTGCCCGCTTAGCCGTACTTTGCCAGTCTCTAATCTCACTACGCATGTAATCTTTCGGGTCCGTTCCCAGAATAATATTCCAGACCGCTATATATTTAGGATCCCCATAGGCACGCCATTGCTCGGTAACAATAAATTTGCAGCGATCTGCAAGGGAGAGGGCCTGCACACTTTGCAAATCTGGTTTTATATCCTGGTTAAAAATGCGCTCATTAAAAACCGCCCGCATAAGAGCTTGCTTTGTCGAAAAATGATGCTGAACAGCCCCTGTCGTTAACCCTGCGCGCTTCGCGATTGTAGCTATAGAGGCGGCTTTAAACCCCTTCTCAATCAAAACATCCGCGGTTGCATCAAGAAGAGCCCGCCGTGTTTGCGCGCGACGTTCAGCCTGGCTTTTGGGTCCTTCTTTCATGACGCTTATTTACATTATGATCATAATACATTACAATTATAATGTAAATTAAAGGAGATTGTATGCCAGTTCGTAGTATCCTGACCTTCAACGTTCAAGACGGTGCCGAGGCAATGTTCAAAACAAACTATCTGGAGAAAGGCTTCCTGCATCGCGCACAATTTGCACCCGGGTTTTTGCATGGAGAATTTCTGCACTCAGACACACAGCCGCGCAGTTTTATCGCAACAGCTCTATGGCGGTCCAAAGCCGATTATATGGCTTGGACAGCAGCGTATCTCGACATGTTTGCAGAAGAGGACATACAGGCTTTACGCGCCTGCCTGAAAACAGATCCTAAATCTCAAATCTACGATGTACTAACTCACATAGCTGCCAAAAACTCGACCGAGAAAGCCCCACTAAAATGATAAAACCCCGTTTTGATACGCCTGACGTCAAAGAAATACAAAGCCGCCTACAGCGCGTATGCGAGAAAATGGCGCAAGATAATCTAACCCATTACGTCGCTGCCTGCCCGAACAATATTTTCTATCTAACCCATTTTGCAAATTATGTGCATGAGCGCCCCTTTATTCTTGTCATTTCAGCGTATGGCGACCTTTCCTTTATTGTTCCGAAACTGGAAATTCCGCACGTCAAAACGCGTATGATTGGAGATATTGAGCTTATTGAATATTTCGAATTTCCAGCACCCATCACGCAGGGATGGGATGCGAAATTTCAATCCCTGTTTCCCCCAAATGCACGAATAGGCGTTGAGTCAACCTGTCCCTTGCAAGTCTTTGAGGCAATACCTGCCGAGCCAATTCGCGCTGATATCATTGAAGATACGAGAATGATTAAGAGCGATTATGAGATCGGCCGCATTACATATACAAGCAATATTGCATGCGCAGCTTTGAAGCGGCTTTTTGAACTCGCAAGACCCGGTATGGGTCTTCTGGAGGTGCATAGTCAGTGCCGGGCCTTGATGCTTATGCAAACACTCGCCGATAATCCATCCGCCAATATGCTCGCAACCAATGCAACCTCTGTATTCCAACCGCCCAGTGTCTCACACGATCCACATAATTTCACGGACGTTTCTATGGTTATGGCAGAAGGCGGCCCCAATGTTTCGATAATCAACGGGACCTTGAATGGGTATGGCAGTGAGGTTGAACGCACTTTCTTTCTAGGTGATGTGCCAGAGGCCTGTTTGAAACCTTATGAAACAATGATGCAGGCACGCGAATGTGCCTATCAAACGGCTATGCCAGGCACGCTTATGAGCGATGTCGACAGGGCTTGTAATGACATATTCAGAAAAGCCGGATATGCAGAAAACCTGCTCCACCGGACAGGTCATGGGATTGGCGTGACAGGGCATGAAGGCCCATTCTTCGCAGATGGGTATAATCGTGAAATCAAGCCCGGCATGATCTTCACTATTGAACCGGGTGTTTATTTGCAAGGCATAGGTGGGTTCCGACATTCCGATACGGTGTTGATCACAGATCAGGGCCCGGTCAGTCTGACCCCGATACAGGATAGCTTATCCGCGATGACATTTGCTCTGTAATACTCTAAGATATTATATGGCTTATACTGAGATGGAGCATACTCTGACAGACATATCCACACTCGCCCATTGGGATGATATAGACACGCATAAATTTGCCGATGAGGAAGCCTATATAGAGGCCTGCCTCAATGAGGCCGCTGGCCTTAGTTTAAGCGAGCGCTATGGCATTTTGCAGCGCGGTGTCGAACTCGTCAAAACCGCGCGAATGCAGGCCCGCCGAAAAGGATTGATGGAAAGTTTTCTGGAAGAATTTGGCCTGTCCAATTCTGAAGGTCTGGCGCTGATGTGTCTGGCTGAAGCCCTTTTGCGCGTGCCAGATATCGAGACACGCGACGATCTCATTGCAGAGAAAATCAAAAGCGGCGATTGGGGCGTCCATATGGGTCAGTCGGATAGCTGGCGTGTCAATGCCTCAACTCTCGGATTGATGCTGACAGGCCGGATCGTGTCCTTGCCCAAATCCGCTACCAAGGGCCCAGGCACGCTTTTATCCAATCTGATACGTGAAAGCGGTGAGCCGGTTATTCGCGCCGCGGTGATGCAAGCCATGCGGATAATGGGCGAGCAATTCGTGCTTGGACGCACCATAAAAGAAGCCCTTAAGCGCGGTAAAAAAGACGTCAAATCCGGCAGAGCGGCGCATTTCAGCTTTGATATGCTGGGTGAGGGCGCGCGCACTCTGGCCGATGCGGACGGATATTTCGAAGCCTATCGCAACGCTTTGGAGACGTTGAGCCAGTCGACCGATCCAGATGTGCGTCCTGAAAATCAAAGCGGTATTTCCATTAAACTGTCCGCTTTGCATCCGCGCTATGAAGCTCGTCAAGAAGCGCAAATTATGGGCGCGCTTTATCCGCGCCTTCTGGACCTCGCCCAAATCGCTGCGCGTGCCAATATCAATCTCTGCCTAGATGCCGAGGAAGCCGACCGCCTTGTTCTGTCCTTAAAACTCTTTGAGCGCCTCGCCCGCGAACCGAGCCTGAAAGACTGGCAAGGCCTCGGTCTTGCGGTTCAGGCCTATCAGAAACGCGCGCTTAGTGTTTTGGAAAAACTGGCCCTATTGGCCCGCCAGACGGACCGACGATTTATGGTCCGCCTCGTAAAAGGGGCCTATTGGGACAGTGAGATTAAACATGCGCAAATAGAAGGCTTTGAGAATTATCCGGTTTTCACCACCAAGGCCGGAACCGATGTAAATTTTCTTGCCTGCGCAAATTTTTTGCTTCAGGCGGGCGATCCTCTTTATCCGCAATTTGCAACACATAATGCGCACAGCCTTGCCGCGATTGAAACTTTGGCCCGTAAGCATGGCGACCCGGCGTTTGAATTTCAGCGTCTGCATGGCATGGGCGGTGCCTTATATGATGCAGCGGGCAGCACAGAAGGTCGCGCGGCAGGGGTGCGCATCTATGCGCCCGTGGGGCCACATCACCATCTACTGCCCTATCTGGTGCGCCGCCTGCTTGAAAACGGTGCCAATAGTAGTTTTGTCCATTCCTTTCTGAACCCGGACATTCCACCAGAGGACATTATCACAGACCCTTTCACGAAACTGGAAGCCGGGCCGCGTCGGCATCCGAAAATACCCACACCGCCAAGACTGTTCGGGTCTGCCCGCCCAAATTCCACGGGCGTTGATCTTAGTCAGGCTGGGCGGCGGGCTGGGTTGGAAGCCTCTGTCCACGCGCTGCGCACAGGCGCTGAACTGAAAGCGGGCTCATTTATTGCCGGCAAAGAGGTTCACAATAGCCCCGCCCTGCCTGTCCATGCGCCGCATGATATATCCTTGCTTATTGGGGCTTATAGCGAAGCGAAAACAGAAAATATTGAAGCGGCGATTATGAGCGCCCAAGCCTATCAACCCGAATGGGACGCCCTTGGCGGGGCCAAGCGGGCCGACATATTACGCGCCGTGGCAGATACGCTGGAGGCTCATCGCGCACGACTGATCGCCCTGATCGCGAGCGAAGCGGGCCGGACCCTGAAAGACGGAAGTGATGAGGTGCGCGAAGCGGTCGATTTTTGCCGCTATTATGCCTGTCAGGCTGAGGCCCATTTTGCCGCGCCGAAAAGCTTGCCGGGTCCAAGTGGAGAGGTGAACACCCTGTCCTTGCATGGGCGCGGCGTATTTTGCGCGATCTCGCCATGGAATTTCCCTTTGGCGATTTTTACCGGGCAGATAATGGCGGCGCTGGCCGCAGGCAATACCGTGCTGGCCAAACCGGCTGAACAAACCTCGCTTATTGCCTGTGAAGCGGTGAAACTTTTTCATCAGGCCGGTGTCCCGCCGGAGGCTTTGCACCTCTTGCTTGGCCCGGGCGAAACGGTCGGTGTTCAGCTTACTGAGGAGCCCCGCATTGACGGATATTGCTTCACAGGCGGAACGCAGACCGCGCATCATATTCACCGCGCCATTGCTAAGCGCGAAGGGGCAATCCCCACGCTGATCGCTGAAACCGGCGGGCTTAATGCGATGTTTGTCGATACGACGGCCTTGCGCGAACAGGTCATAGATGATGTGATCATGTCTGCTTTCGGGTCCGCCGGACAGCGCTGTTCAGCCCTTCGATTGGCCTTTTTGCCAACCGCCTTGTTCGATGAATTTTCACAAGGCCTGATCGGCGCGATGGAGGCGCTGCATTTTGGCGATCCAGGAAACTCTATAACCGATATCGGCCCGCTGATTGACGCCGAGACACGCGCCAGCCTGTCACAATATCTGGCTCATTTACCGGAAGGAATGCGCCTTCTTCATCACTGTGATGTCGGAGATATTGCCAAAACGGGATATGGATTTGGCCCCGCCCTTGTTGAAATAGGCAGTCTGGACGCTTTGACAGAAGAAAAATTCGGCCCGATCTTGCACATTATCCGCTATGATCCGGATGATTTAGCCGGATTGAGCGAACAATTGCGCAAAACGGACTATGGTCTGACCCTCGGCATTCATTCCAGATTAGAAAGCTTCCAAGAGAAAATCCGGGCCGCCTGTCCGGTTGGCAATACATATGTAAACCGAAATATGATCGGCGCGATGGTCGGCGTTCAACCCTTTGGCGGACATGGATTGTCTGGCACAGGCCCGAAAGCTGGCGGCCCGTATTATCTACAGAGATTTGCCACCGAGCGGACCTTGACCCTCAACACCGCCGCACAAGGCGGCGATCCGGAGCTCCTCAATTTAACTGGATTATAGAAAAGTTGCGAGCAAGAATATATGTTAACGGCTGAATAGGCGCCATATCGTGTCCAATGAGGACCCATATGATAATAAAGCGCTTCTCGGCGACGTGCACGCGGTTCGCAGACGCGCTCTAAGTTTTAATTTTGAAAGACGGGAGCAGAAACTTCCCTTAATCTTTCTCTTGCATATTTTTCTCCAGATCGTCACAACCGGACTATGCCTGTACCACCGCTTCTTTCCCTGTCTGATATCCGCCTGTCTTTTGGGGGCAAGCCGCTCTTTGAAGGGGTGAGCCTGTCTTTATATAAGGGCGAACGCGCGGCTCTGATCGGGGTCAATGGGGCGGGTAAATCCACATTGATGAAAATCATTGATGGACGCCTTGAAGCCGATGCGGGTGAGCATTGGGTGCAGCCCGGCCTAAAAATCATCACTGTGGAACAGGAACCGGATTTCACCCGGCCCAAAAGCCTGATTGAGTTCATTCTCACCCCACCGGACAAACAGTCCGAGGCTGTGGCCGCGCCAGATTTTGCGATTGATACGTATCGGGCAGAAGCTGAATTAATGGAAATGGGGCTGGACCCCCATGCAAACCCACAAAAACTTTCCGGCGGACAGCAACGCCGCGCGGCATTGGCGCGGGCGTTTAGCGCTGATGCGGATATTCTTCTTCTGGATGAACCCACCAATCATCTGGATATCGCCATGATCAATGCGCTGGAATCGCGTTTAAGACAGTTTCGCGGTGCCGTTTTACTGATCTCGCATGATCGTACATTCCTAGAGACCGTGACCACTAGCACGTTCTGGTTGCGCCAGAGGCAGGTGCGTAAATTATCCCGTGGCTATGGTCATTTTGAGGCATGGGCGAGCGAAATTGAAAGCGAGGAAAGACGTACCCTAGCGCGTATGAAAACGCAGATGAAGGGCGAGCAGCGTTGGCTGGAGCGGGGCGTCTCTGGCAGACGCAAACGCAATATGGGCCGCCTCACCCGGCTTAAGGATTTACGCTCCGAACATGCGCGTCGTCGCACCGACCTGAATGAAAGCCGTGCAGGCGTCGCAATGAGCGCACAAACGACAGAGCTTGCCAGCCGCAAGCTGATCGAAGTGCGCGGGATTTCAAAAACCTATCCCCACCCTGAGGGGCCACGTATCATTGCGGACAATTTCTCACTGCGCGTCCTGCGCGGCGACCGGATTGGCCTGATCGGTCCGAACGGGGTCGGAAAAACCAGTCTTATCCGTCTGATGCTAAAAGAGATCGAACCGGATCAAGGGTCGGTTAAGCTGAATAAAGTGATTGAGATCAATTATCTGGATCAAACCCGCGCCAGCCTGAACCCAAAAGATACAATATGGGAAACGCTCGCACCAAATGGCGGCGATACGATCATGGTGCAAGGCACGCCGCGCCATGTCGCTGGCTATGCCAAGGATTTCCTCTTCAAACCGGAACATATTCGCCAACCCGTTGCGGCGCTTTCAGGGGGGGAACGTAATCGGTTGACATTGGCTGTTGCCCTTGCGCGTAAATGTGATCTTCTGGTGCTGGATGAGCCAACCAATGATCTTGATATGCAGACGCTTGATTTGCTGGAAGATATGCTGGAGGCCTATACAGGCACTTTACTGATTGTCAGCCATGATCGCAGCTTTCTGGATCAGACTGTCACCTCATGCCTGTGTCCGATTGGAGACGGGAAATGGGTGCAGACCGCAGGCGGATGGAGCGATGCGGCGGCGCAATTAAAGGATTACAGGTCTGAAGATCAGGCGGCGCACCTGCACGATCAGAAAAGGTCCAGACAGCCCCTGGCACAAAAATCCGATACACCCAGCCCAGCCAAGCTCTCCTATAAGGATACATTCCGCCTCAGTGAATTGGACAAGCAGATGCCAGAGATGCAAAGTGAGATCGCCAGAGTGGAAGAAGCGCTTGGCAATCCTGAGCTTTACACAACCGATCCGAGGAAATTTGACACCTTGTCGGCAAAACTGTCTAATCTACGTGAAAATCTAGCCGAGGCGGAGCTGGAATGGTTGGCACTGGCGGAAAAACGTGAAAGAGTTGAATAGGAATAAAATAAGCCTTTTCATAGTGTCCGATTGGACCTGCATGTGCGTTAAATGTTGTTTTGGAGGCTTTGCTTTGGAGACCGGGATTTGCGCATCCTTACAATCCTATTTCTGATGGTCACCCTAAGCGGGTCTGTCCTTGCCCAGCCGCATATGGCTGAGGAGGGGGCGTATCGTCTGGGGGCATCCTATAAAGAAATAGTTACAATAGATGCACAGGCCTGTGCGATGGCGTGTGGCGCGGAAAAAGCTTGTAAAGCCTGGAATTATCAGCCCCGCACAAGGGTCAGCGATACAATTTGCGAATTAAAAGGCTCAATCGGTAACCGTATTCCCAACCCCATGACCGTCACCGGTATATCTCCGCAATTTAGCGGCTATGCCGAACAGAAGGGAGCCTACCGCCTTGGCGCATCCTATCGCGAAATCACGACAGAGGACTCCCAGGCCTGCGCCGCAGCCTGTAATGCCGATCAGCGCTGTGCAAGCTGGAATTACCTGCCGGAAAGTCCCTATAGTCAAACGGTCTGCGAGCTGAAAGAAAATGTCGGAAATCGGATGCAAAATCCTTTGACCATAACGGGCCTTTCGCCAAGAGCACGGCAAAATCTGACGCGCTATTCCAGTTCCGGCGGGGCTGATGGGTCTGTCTTGAGCCAGGTGCCGCCCCGTCAGAACGACCTACGCCCGCC
>JARFRJ010000382.1 GCA_029287305.1 Hyphomonas sp.
GGTTGGAACGAGCAGGGCGCGACTGGCTTCATCCATACGGTGATTGGCCCGGCCAATACGCTGGATCAGACGGGCCGCCCCTTTGGGAGCCCCCATTTGGATCACCAGATCAACCTCGCCCCAGTCAATACCCAAATCAAGTGTTGAGGTACAGACCACAGCTTTCAAGGCCCCGCATGACATCGCCGCTTCGACCTTGCGGCGTTGCTCTTTGGCAAGGGAGCCATGGTGCAGGGTAATGGCCAGACCGTCCTCATTGACATTCCATAATTCCTGAAACATCTGCTCGGCTTGGGCCCGTGTATTGACAAAGAGCAGGGTCAAATGTGCGGCCTTAACAGCCTGATATATCTCAGGCACGGCAAACCGCCCCGAATGACCGGACCAGGGGATGCGCGCCTCGCTCTCCAAAAGAGTAATATCCGCTTTAGACCCGCCCTGGGTTTCGATGATCTTTGCCGCCGGTGAGAGCCAGCGCGCCAGATAGTCGGGGTCTTTCACCGTTGCCGAGAGACCGATAAAACGGCAGTGCGGTGCCCAGCTTGCCAGCGTTGATAGGCCAAGACATAAAAGATCACCGCGCTTTTGCGGCGCAAGAGCATGCGCTTCATCGATTATGACGCATTTTAAATCGGCAAAAAACGTCTCGGCATGATCGGAGGCAATAAATAGGGCGAGCTGTTCCGGCGTGGTCAGCAGGATATCCGGGGGGCTTTTGCGCTGTCTTTGGCGTTTATGGGCAGGGGTATCGCCTGTGCGGGTCTCAATGCGGATATTGAGGCCCATCTCCTCAACAGGGGTCAGCAAATTCCGTTCTACATCTACTGCGAGCGCTTTAAGCGGGGAAATGTAAAGCGTATGCAGAGCCGGGCGGGCCGAGGCGGGCTGGCCTGCTAGGTCAATCAGGCTGGCGAGAAATCCGGCGAGCGTTTTACCCCCGCCTGTTGGGGCAATCAGCAGCGCACTGTCCCCGGCAAGTCCAGCCTCTGTTAGCGCGATCTGGTGTGGACGCGGTGTCCAGCCCCGATGTGTAAACCAGTTTGAGAAAACGGGTGGGATCATGGATGTATCGATTTTTGGACCTTCTATTTAAAAATAGATACTTATTTGCAGTCTCCTACCGCGCGAATTTCTTGAATTTGACCCGTTTCGGGTCGACCGCATCGGCGCCTAGGCGACGCTTTTTGTCTTCCAGATAAGACGAAAAATCGCCCTCAAACCATTCGACATGACTATCACCCTCAAAGGCGAGAATATGCGTTGCCATACGGTCCAGAAACCAGCGATCGTGTGAGATGATCACGGCGCAGCCGGGAAAACCATCAAGACCCTCTTCCAGAGCCTGCAGGGTCTCAACATCCAGATCATTGGTCGGTTCGTCCAGAAGTAAGAGATTGCCGCCAGTTTTCAGCATCTTGGCCAAATGTACGCGGTTGCGTTCCCCCCCGGATAAGAGGCCAACTTTTTTTTGCTGATCTGTTTTCTTGAAATTGAATGCGCCGACATAGGCGCGGCTGTTCACTTCAATGCCGCCAAGGTCAATAATATCAAGGCCGTCAGAGATTTCTTCCCAGACATTTTTGCTATCATCCAGCCTGTCGCGGGATTGATCGACATAGCCAAGCTTGACCGTGTCACCAAGCTTAAGTGAGCCTTCATCGGGGGTTTCCTGCCCAAGGATCATTTTGAACAGGGTGGATTTGCCGGCCCCGTTTGGACCGATCACGCCAACAATGCCGCCAGGCGGCAGTGTGAATTCTAGGTTCTCAATCAGAAGCTGGTCGCCAAAGCCTTTCTTAAGCCCATCGGCTTGTAGTACCATGCCGCCAAGACGAGGGCCGGGGGGAATACGGATTTGCGCATCGGAGACTTTCTCGCGCTCAGCCTTGGAGGCCATGTCTTCATAGGAGCGGATCCGGGCCTTAGACTTGGCCTGACGGGCTTTGGCTCCGGCGCGCACCCATTCCAATTCCTTGGCAAGGGTACGCTTTCGGCCCTTATCCTCGCGCGCTTCCTGCGCCATGCGTTCGGCTTTTTGTTCAACCCAGGCAGAATAATTGCCCTGATAGGGCATGCCCCGGCCACGGTCGAGCTCCAGAATCCAGTCGGTAATATCATCTAGAAAATAGCGGTCATGCGTCACCAGAATGACGCAGCCTGGAAAATTGATCAGATAATTTTGCAGCCAAAGGACGGTTTCCGCGTCCAGATGGTTGGTCGGTTCATCCATCAAAAGCATGTCCGGCTTTGACAATAGAAGCTGGCAGATCGCCACACGTCGTATCTCGCCGCCAGAGAGTTTGGTAACATCTGCATCATCATCGGGGCACCGCAAGGCTTCCATCGCCATCTGGATTTTACTGTCAATATCCCAGGCATCGGAGGCATCGACCTGTTCCTGCAAAGCTGTCATCTCTTCCATCAGCTCATCGCTATATTCCTCGCCAAGCTTCATACTGATCGCATTAAACTGGTCGAGGACCTGCTTTTCAGGACATTGGGAGGCAATATTTTCAAAGACGTTCAGATTTGGATCAAGCTGAGGCTCTTGCGAGAGATATCCCACTTTTGTGCCATTGGCGGGCCGGGCCTCGCCATTATAGTCCTTGTCCAATCCGGCCATAATTTTCAGCAAGGTCGATTTACCTGCGCCATTGACCCCGACAACGCCAATTTTCGCATCCGGCAGAAAAGACAAATGAATATTTTCAAAGACTTTTTTCCCACCGGGATAGGTTTTACTCAGGCCCTGTAATGTGTAGACATATTGTACGGACATGGCGTCATCTCCTTTGGAGCGCATTATTAATATATATGTTGCGCTTATTGCGCGATGCCCCGGCGAAGATCAAGCCATCATGTCAGAAAACTCATCACTGTGCGGTTATACGCCGTCATGACCTGTAAGGATATTTTATGCCCGCTTTCCAGCCTACTGCCGATCAATTTCGTGCCTTTCGTGATGACCCGTATGACGGACCGATTGCGCAGGTCAATCTTCTTAAATATCGCGTGAAAGCCGCCTATCAACCAGGTGACCCTGAACATGGCCGCGAGGACCCGGGCGCGGCGGCCTATCAGCGCTATGCTGACGGGATTGGCCATATTGCAACAGAACTTGGCGGGCACTGTCTCTTATTGGGGCATACAGAGCGTTATTTTATCGGGCAGGGGGATTGGGACAGTGTCATGGTGATGCATTTCCCCTCTCGTAAAGCTTTTATCGCCATGTTGAACCATGAAACCTATCAGGCTATGCATCGCCACCGTGATGCGGGCCTCCTCGCGCAGGAACTGATCACCACACGGCCCGTCATACCGGTATTTGAGGCATAAGACTGACAAAATAGAGGTGGGAGGACTAAGCCGCGCGCTATCAGAGGCGCGTATCTTCGCTCAGCAAGATTTGGCAGATCGCTTCAAGCCCGGCTTTGTCTGCCTCATCAAAAGCGTTCAACTGTGTTGAGTCAATATCTAGGACAGCAGCGAGCTGTCCATCTGATGCAAAGACGGGCACGACAATTTCTGAATTCGTCTGACTGTCGCAGGCAATATGACCCTCAAATTCATGCACATTCGGGACAATAAGCGTTTCGCGTGTCTGGGCGACATGGCCGCAGACCCCGCGCCCAAAAGGAATGCGCAGACACCCCAGCGTGCCCTGATAGGGGCCGACTACAAGCTCATACGGTTTTAAGGGATCGACCAGATAAAACCCGGTCCAGTAAAAGCGCGGGCGAAATGCCTCTGACAGAAGACACGCCGCCGTGGCATAACGGGCGACGGCGCTCGTCTCGCCGGCTACGATGCTGCGGATTTCGGCTTTGAGGTCCTCATAATACATTACTGCCATGCCAGCTCTTCATGGGTTTTTGAGAATAGAATTTGAATATACCGCACTTTATGCCTTTCGCACTCATTATATGCGCGGCTGCAAGATATGCCCGGCTGCATATTGTGTTAAATTCTTCCTCTTCGGCCTGTGAAAATCTCTAATAAGCCCGTCAGATAAAGATTGTCTCTATTCGTTTATTCAGCCTTGTGGCAAGACAGATAAATGACAAAAATAGCGATTATTGGCGCGGGCCTCTCCGGCCTGACCTTGGCAAGACGCCTTCAGGGGCAAGCGGAGATTACCGTCTTTGAAAAATCCCGTGGGGTTAGCGGGCGTATGTCGACGCGCTATGCTGGTGAGTATGAGTTTGATCATGGCGCTCAATACTTCACCCAAAAGGATGAGGCGTTTCGCAGCTTTCTTGCAGCAGAGGATTTGGCTGGTTTCGCGCCGTCCTGGCCTGTTGATATCCATGTGCTGGATGCCCGGCATCCCAAAGACTATAGTCAATTTGCGCAAGACAAAGCGCGCTATGTCAGCGCCCCGCGTATGAATGCGCTGTGCAAAGCCCTCGCCCGTGATCTTAATATATGTTTGAAAACGCAGATCACTGTCATAGAACGCGAACAGGGCGATATGTGGATGCTAGGCACGCCAGAAGGCGAACGCCTTGGCCCGTTTGACTGGGTGATCTCCAGTGCGCCTGCGCCGCAAAGCCGGGCACTTATGCCAGAGGTGTTTTCCGGTCATGCGGCCTTATCGAAAGTGAAGATTCAGGGATGTTTTTCCCTCATGCTTGGCTTTCAGACGCCGCTTCTTCTGCCCTTTAGTGCCGCCCGCATTTCCCATTCTCCTATAGGCTGGATTACCGTCAATTCTGAAAAACCAGGGCGTAAGGGTGGCTATAGCCTGTTGATACAATCGACAAATGACTGGTCAGAGGAGCATATGGAAACAGACCTTGAGGAGGCTAAAGAGATATTATTGAGGCATGGCTCAACTCTATGTGAGCGTGATTTGACTTCAGCTGAATATATCTCTGTGCATCGCTGGCGCTATGCGGCCACAGCCCAGCCCCTCGGGTCAGATTATCTGATGGATGACGCGCACAAACTTGCCGCCTGCGGGGATTGGTGCCTGGGTGCGCGTATAGAAAATGCGTTCACAAGCGCATATGCCTTGGCCAAGGCAGTACAGGCGCGCCTTTAATCTCATTTTGCATAAAAAAACAGCGTACAGGTTTTATCCCGCACGCTGTCAAATGATCATAAAGCTCAAATCTTATGTTGAGTAATATTCCACGACCTGTGACGGTTCCATCTTCACCGCATATGGCACATCGGAAAGCTCCGGAATACGCACATAAGTTGCGGTCATGGCTTTGGGGTCCAGCTCAATATATTCGGGAATATCACGCTCTGAGGAGCCAAGGGCTTCCAGAACAAGCGCCATATTGCGTGACTTTTCGCGCACTTGCACAATATCACCTGGCTTCAAACGATAAGAACCAATATTTACCTTGCCGCCATTGACCATGATATGACCGTGATTGACAAATTGACGCGCGGCAAAAATGGTCGGCACAAATTTTGACCGATAAACAAAGGCATCCAGACGGCTTTCGAGAAGACCAATCAGATTTTCTGCCGTATTGCCCTTGCGGCGGACCGCTTCATCATAGGTCTTGCGGAATTGTTTCTCAGTAATATCCCCATAATGGAATTTAAGCTTTTGCTTGGCCAAAAGCTGCAATCCATAATCAGATACTTTGGTGCGCCGACCCTGGCCATGCTGGCCGGGTTTGGTGGCGCGCTTATTGACAGGTGATTTGGGGCGACCCCAGATATTTTCTCCGACGCGACGGTCGATTTTATATTTCGCGCTATGGCGACGTGACATGGTAAACCTCATTTTTGACGCGGACCGGTAAAACGATCATTCGTTCTACGATTTCAATGGCGGTCTCGCCCCACCCATCATAAGAGAGGGTTTAAAGCCCAAAGCGTCTATAAGGTCAAGCTTTGGGTATGATTATCAGGTGAAAAGACAAAACCACACCCCGTCTCTTCAAGAGGGATCGGAATTTGCTGGGGCTTCAATGATAGGTTCACTGGCGTCGTCTCCGAGGGCCTTA
>JARFRJ010000385.1 GCA_029287305.1 Hyphomonas sp.
TGTATAAGAGACAGGACCAAAATGGGCGTTTTAAACGCCGCCCGGGGCCAGAAAGCGGGAGAATTTCTTCTATGTGCCGCGATTGATCATGCGCATAAAAGCGGATGGGCCGAGAGGCTTTACCTTCTGACCAATCGCAAAAGCCAGGCGGCCATTCATCTCTATAGGAAAAATGGTTTTGTTGAGGATGGCGAGATCATGGACAGGTTTGGGCCGCAATATCACCGCTGTGATGTCGCCATGCGGTATCACAGCCCTTAAAAGACAAACGCTCGTTGCGCTGCTCGGCAAGCCTGATCGTTGCGCTGCTCGTTGCGCTGCTCGTTGCGCTGCTCGGCAAGCCTGCTCGTCGCGCTGCCCGTCGCGCTGCTCGGGCAAGCCTGATCGTTGCGCTGCCCGTCGCGCTGCCCTCCACAGCCTGCAAATAAGCAATGTATCTCCTGGGTAAAAAGGCTTATAGATTTAGCTATGCCCACTTATTTGCTTATGTTTATTGACGTGTCTTTGCCCTGCAAAATACCTTCCAGACCGGATATCTGACATATGCGCATTGCCCGTGTCCTGTTTCCCATCGCCTTGCCGGAACCTTTTGATTATGAGGTGCCTGACGCATTTAGCGTGGTCCCCGGCAGCTATGTTATCGCGCCGCTTGGCAAAACCTTGCGCACAGGGATTGTCTGGGAGGTTCTGGAGGAGACAATTGAAGAGCCCGCTGCCTCTTCAAAGGATGCAGAAAAAGAGACATTAGAGCCGCAAACCGATTTATGGGGAGAAGTGTCCTCAACGCCTGAGAAGAGCCAGAAAAAGCACCGCTTAAAAGCCCTTGAAACTGTTTATCCGACCCGGCCAATGAGCCCGGCCATGCGCCGCTTCATAGAATTTACCGCCCGCTATACCGTGACCCCGCGCGGCGCTGTGCTGGCTATGGCGCTTCGCCCGCGCGCGGGCCTAAAAGCCTCGCCGACCGAGCGCGTCTATCAATTGACCGAGATAAGTCCGCCCCGATTAACGCCCGCTCGGGCCCGTATTTTGGACGCCGCCAAAAAGCTGGGTCCGGCAAGGGCGGCAGACCTCGCCGAGGCAAGCGAGGCCTCAATTGCAATTATTACGGGGCTTGTGAAAACGGGCGCTTTAGAGGCCAAATCCATCAATATAGATACGCCCTTTGATAGTCCGAAGCCCTATGCCGCGCCGCATGTGCTAAACGCGGAACAGGCCGAAGCGGCCAAAACCCTGACCGAGGCGATAAAGGAGACGATAAAGACTGGCGCATTTGCGCCCTTTCTTCTGGACGGGGTCACTGGCTCGGGCAAGACAGAAGTTTATTTTGAAGCAATCGCAGCGCTTATAAACACAGATCCGGACGCACAAATTCTGGTCCTTTTGCCAGAGATTGCGCTGACCCAAGCCGTCTTTGACCGCTTTACGGCCCGCTTTGGTGCAGAGCCTGCGGCCTGGCATTCTGGCCTGTCAGAAAAACAGCGTCGGCGCGCCTGGCGCGAAGTGGCCAATGGCAGAGCGCGGATTGTCATCGGCGCACGCTCGGCGCTTTTCCTGCCGTTTCAGAGGCTGAAACTTATCATTGTCGATGAAGAGCATGATACATCCTATAAACAGGGCGAGGGGGTGATTTATCACGCCCGCGATTTAGCTGTTATGCGTGCCAAACAGGAAGGCGGCCTTGTTGTTCTGGCGTCTGCGACACCGGCTCTGGAAAGCCTCGTCAATGCTGAGGCCCAGCGCTATCAATGGCTGAAACTGTCAAACCGTCCGGGGCGCGCCCGCTTGCCGGAGATACATCTTGTTGATCTGACCCGCACACCGCCGGAACAGGGCCAGGCCTTATCCCCGCCTTTAATCCGGGCCATGCGGACGCGCTATGAAGACGGCGAGCAAAGTCTGCTCTTTCTAAACCGCCGCGGCTATGCCCCTCTGGTAATCTGCAAAGC
>JARFRJ010000127.1 GCA_029287305.1 Hyphomonas sp.
CGCGCCCCCCGACACCCCCTCCCCCCCACCACCGACCCCACCCCACCGCTCGCCTCACCAGGCCACCCATCCGACCTGTGCCTTGCACGCGGGATTATGCTCCTATCGTCTAGTCATTCTGATCTCTTGATGAGAGACCAAACAACACAAATTTATAGCTAAACTCACTGTCCGAATATTGGGGAGCGCCTCATATTGAGCCCACTATACTTAGATTTCCACTTGTAGAACGTTGCCGAGCTATGCCAGCCTTGCAGCACACATCCTTCGCCGGCAAGCCTGATCGGCAAGTCGTTCTCCTCAACTTTTAATATCGCAATGACCTGTTCTTCGCTGAACCATGATCGCTACATATCTGTCTCCATAGCTGTTGGATATCCTTACAGAAAATGGGCGGAAGTTTAGGGAGGGCAGGTCAATTGCAGCCCTATTTAATAGGCCTATATATTGTCTAATCCATTTAACCCTTTGCCCGCAGCTTAGTTGTCCCCGCAAGCTATCCGCCTGCGGACAAGCGCTCTAAAAGACTGCATATCCGCCATCGATAATAAGTGTATCGCCGGAATGATAGCGTGAGGCGTCTGAGGCAAGATAGACAGCGATGCCGCCAAAATCCTCTGGCTCTCCCCAGCGCCGGGCCGGAATACGCGGGATGACTTTACGGGTAAACACATCGGAGTTTTGGGCTCTGTCAGTCATGTCTGTGGCAATCCAGCCCGGCAGAATAGTATTGGCGCGAATGCCATAACGGGCCTGTTCCACGGCAATGCCTTTGATCATGGAGATGAGCCCGCCTTTCGTCGCCGCATAGGCTTGCGCCCGCGCGGCGCCTTCGATCGCTGACAGAGACGACATGCCGATCAGAGAGCCGCCAGGCTCACCGGCCTTGGCACGCTTGATCATGATCCGGCTGGCCTCGCGCAAGGTCCAGAAAGCCCCGTCCATATTCACCGCCATGATGCGCCGCCAGATATCTGTCGGCATCTCTTCAAAAGCAGGCGAGGCCAATCCAATGCCCGCATTGGCAAAACAGGCATCCAGCCGCCCGAAATGGGCTTCAAGGGCCTCCATCGCGCCTATTACGGCGGTTTCATCGGCCACATCCACTTGCCAAGCTTTAACCTCCCCCGCGCCAAGCGTCTCCAGCGCGTTCACAGCCTCGCCATTCGCATCGGCTTTGCGTCCCCAGATGGCGAGGTTCGCCCCTGCCGAGGCTATGGCTTTGGCCATGCCAAATCCGATCCCGCGATTACCGCCTGTCATCAAAACGGTTTTTCCAGTCAGGTCAAAAGGGGTGTAGGGCATATCAGTTTCCTTTATAAGGTGATGTCAGCCTGATGTGATGTCAGCCTGAATATTCAAACTGCATTTTATGTAGAGTATAGAGGCTAAATTTATACAGGGCGAGCCACGATGCGGCTTCACTAATTATGTCGACAGGGTCAAAGGCCGAGTGAAGTGAAGCTGGCCGGCACCGATCCGGCGTTGGTTTAGAATGTCACGCGGCGTAAGATCGATGCTCTCTTCTGCGGCGGTTTCGATAATGATGAGAGCGTCCTTTGCCAGCCAGCCGCCTTTTTCCAGTCTTTCAAGCGCAGGCAAGACCAAGCCTTTATGATAAGGCGGGTCCATAAAGACAAGGTCACACTGCGCCGGATACTGTGCAGGCATCGGTCCGATCTTTACGGCATCGCGCGTGTAAAGCCGTGTCTGGCCTTCAAGGCCAAGCATATCAATATTTGCTTTTAAGCAGGCTATGGCGTGCCTGTCTGTCTCTAGAAATAGGCCAAACTCAGCCCCGCGAGAGAGCGCCTCCAAGCCCAAGGCGCCAGACCCGGCAAAGACATCCAGTATATAAGCGCCCTCCAGAGACGGCGCCCAATCGGCATGGGTCAGAATATTAAACAGGGTTTCGCGCAGGCGGTCAGAGCTTGGCCGCGTGGTCCGCCCAGAAGGGGCACTCAGCCTTTGGCCTTTATATTTGCCTGCAATTATGCGCATGATGATCTCCAGCCTGATTTCAGTGCCATAAGGGACAAGATGAGTATAGAGATATCCGCCATGCAACGCGCCTATGATTTGGCGGTGGCGGCGGGTCAGGTCGGGGAAGTGCCTGTTGGGGCTGTTCTGCTCGACCCGGTCAGCGGCGAAATTGTCAGCGAAGGGGCAAACGCGCCCATTGCCTTATGTGATCCGACCGCACATGCTGAGATTATTGCTCTGAGAGCGGCGGCACGCATACGGCAGAATTATCGCCTGCCCGGCTTGCATCTTTATGTTACGCTGGAGCCTTGCGCGATGTGTGCCGGCGCGATCAGTCAGGCCCGGATTTCGCGGCTCATCTTTGCTGCCGAGGACAAAAAGGGCGGCGCTGTGATCAATGGTCCACGCTATTTCCAGCAAAATACCTGTCATTCAGCACCAGATATTCAGCAAGATCTGAATTTCGCCCCCAAATCAGCCGCGCTTTTGCGAGCGTTTTTCAAATCGCGGCGACGGTAAAGTATAAACGGGATTTAGTCTCAAACTTGAACGCAGGCCATATTTGACAAGCTGCTTTTCCTAATTCATTACCACATTTTTAGTTAGACAGCCAAAGCAGATTATATCCTGTCTCTTATACACATCTCCGAGCCCACGAGACGAACA
>JARFRJ010000071.1 GCA_029287305.1 Hyphomonas sp.
AATGCCAAAATCGGCGTCGGATATAATTTCTCCGACTTCTCCGATGATCTCACTGACCTCTCCTATGATGATCATGGCTTCTTCGTAAACCTCATCGCTAAATTCTAAGGATTGATCTATCTCGCCACAGCGTAAACTCCCAGCTTGCCAAATCAATATCGGCAAGCTGGCAATGAGAGACGGGATTTTGTATTTTCTGTTATTTAAGGCTTGAGATTTTAGCTGAGACACGGGATGTTTCAGGCATGAATCACATGTCCGCTGAGCAGAAAGTTACCCCATGCGCCAATATCTCGATCTGATGCGTCATATTCTGGAAAAGGGGATAGATCGCCCGGACCGGACGGGCACAGGCACGCGGGCGGTGTTTGGCGCACAGATGCGCT
This sequence comes from Hyphomonas sp., assembly GCA_029287305.1. Classification (GTDB taxonomy): domain Bacteria; phylum Pseudomonadota; class Alphaproteobacteria; order Caulobacterales; family Hyphomonadaceae; genus CALLCD01. The sequence continues at coordinate 387 of JARFRJ010000071.1, forward strand.
TTGATCTTAGCGATGGTTTCCCGATGATCACCACTAAGAAACTGCATTTAAAGTCAATTATCCATGAACTCCTATGGTTTCTAAAAGGCGATACCAATATCGCCTATCTGAAAGAAAATGGCGTGCGCATCTGGGATGACTGGGCCGATGAAAACGGAGATTTAGGCCCGGTCTATGGGAAGCAGTGGCGCAGTTGGGCCGCTCCTGATGGCCGTGTGATTGATCAGATTGACTGGGTCTTGAATGAAATTCAGACAAACCCCCAGTCACGCCGTCTGATTGTCTCTGCCTGGAACCCAGCCGATGTCAATGAGATGGCGCTGCCGCCCTGTCATTGCCTGTTTCAGTTTTCTGTCATGGACGGCAAGCTTTCTTGCCAGCTTTATCAGCGTTCGGCGGACCTTTTTCTCGGCGTACCGTTTAATATCGCCTCCTATGCCTTGCTCACACATATGATGGCACGGGCGACAGGCCTACAGCCGGGTGAATTCGTGCACAGTTTTGGCGATGTTCATCTCTATCACAATCATTTTGAGCAGGCAGAATTGCAATTGACGCGAACACCGCGTGTATTGCCGAAATTGAATATGGCGACAGGCAAACGCGATTTATATGCTTGGCGCTATGAGGATTTTACAATAGCCGATTATACACCGCATCCGCATATCAAAGCGCCTGTTGCGGTTTAAGCCGTTTTTGCCTGCGCATGAGCGCCTGCATTTTCACGTGCCCGTAGCATGTAAAAAATAATCACAGCCCCAATCATTTTACCAATAATCATAAAGATAATGTTCCAGATGGAAAATTGGGTTGGGTCTGTGAAGCTTGCGCCATACAGGAACACAACTGTGTCAATCGGGCTGGCCAAAGCCGATGAGGCCAGAACACGCGTTGACAGGCGGAACTTGGTAAAAGTGAATAAAGACCAGTCCACGGTCTCAGAGATTGCATAGGCTGCTGCCGAAGCCATGGCAATCGGTGGATAGGCATAATAAAAGGACCAGCCGATTGCCAAGGCCATGACAATCAGAATTCTATGGCCCATTTCACGCTGGGCAAAATCGCGCACGACAAAGACAAGTCCGGTCAGAATAGTAATCGGATTGAATATCGCATCTTCGATGAAGGGGACAGGTTGCATAATCGCGTCGGCATGCCCAAACGTCCAGTTCAGAAAAGGGATTAATGCAAGATAGATACAGGCCCAGACCCGGCCTTTAAGGACAAAAATCAGACCAAATGTCACAATCAATAGCGGCAAAACCCAAATCAAATGATCCGGGTTCCGATAGGCGATAATATTAGTTATGAGGTCCACAGCAAAGCTTTCTGCAATTTTGAGAGTGTAATATCTCTATTAGGGGAGGCGTGGATGTCCTACAATGCAAAAATTGATTTGAAGGATGAAGACCTTATGGATGCATATATTTCTGTCAGCTTAATTGTTGCGCGCGGGCAAAACAGCGTCATTGGGTGCAAGGGCGCATTGCCTTGGCGCCTATCGGCAGATTTGGCGCATTTCAAGTCGGTGACGCTGGGCAAGCCAATTATTATGGGCCGTGCCACTTGGGACAGTTTGCCGAAAAAGCCCCTGCCGAAAAGGCCTAATATCGTCCTGTCCCGAAATGGCCAGTTTCAAACCCCG
>JARFRJ010000142.1 GCA_029287305.1 Hyphomonas sp.
AACCGGGAACTCAATCAAATAACGGGCATAGGCCGCGATAAAACAGTAAAGCCAGCTGGATGTCGATGTCATAAAAGGATCGAGGAAAAGTAAATTAATACTGCCCGCTAAAAGTGTAAATAAGATCGTCGAGCAAAATCCGGCGATCATAATTTTGAGGCCACTGCCCTTTGTCAGGGGCCAGGTTCGGAAAATCATAATCTGGCCTGTGCGCCATGTCGCTAGGGAAATCAGGGTTAAGCGTGACCCTATCCAGAATAGAAATCCAAAAATCGCGATCAATACAGCGCCCGCTATCAGCCAGGATGCAGGTCCCATAATACCCCATATCTGCGCCAGATTAGGCTCCTGCTCCAGAACCTCAAGCGCATCACTCGCGCCGGTTAGGATCACCAATAGTATAAAAAATAAAATATATATAATCAGCAGTATAAGCACCAGAAATATGACTAGAAGGGTTAACAGTAATAAAGTATAAAATATCTTTCGAGTACGCAAAGCCCGGCTTGTCTTCAGCTCATTCACACCAAAGATGTGATCAAAAACAATGACGTAAATATAAGCATAAACTGCCAAATAGATCATGATAATGGCAATATCCACTATCTCATATGCGAAACTCTCATAGTCAAAGGTGAAGGCATGAACCATATCGAGTATAGCCAATGGAAGGCACAGCCCAATAAAGAGAAGCCATATTTTGGGGGTTATAGACCAGGCGATCTGATAGGTCTGTGTGATCATACGCTTGATTTGAACCTGTCCAGACATGGCGTGTCTTACCTTACTGTTTGAGTATCATTCAGGCGATTAGCACTCTTTCGCTTGTCTGCAAAGCTGCCTCTTGACGAAGTGCATGCAAACTCGCATCACACAATCTATGACACTTAAACCTATTCATATTATTGGCGGCGGCATGGCTGGCTCCGAAGCGGCTTGGCAAATTGCCTCTGCGGGTGTGCCGGTCGTCCTGCATGAAATGCGCGGGGTGCGCCCAACAGAGGCGCATCAGACGACCGAGCTGGCCGAGCTTGTCTGTTCCAATTCCTTTCGCTCAAACGACCATACCGCGAATGCCGTTGGGGTCTTGCATGAAGAAATGCGCCGGGCAGGCGGATTGATCATTACCGAGGCTATGGCCCATCAGGTTCCAGCCGGAAGTGCGCTGGCGGTCGACCGGCATGGCTTCTCTGCGGCGGTGACGGCGCGTCTGGCCGCGCACCCCTTGATCACGATCAATCGAGAGGAGATCACAGGTCTTCCGCCGGCTGATTGGGACAGCGTGATTATCGCGACCGGACCTTTAACCTCTGAAGCGCTGGCCCGGGCGATTCTGGAGGAGACGGGCGAGGACTCGCTGGCCTTTTTTGATGCGATCGCGCCGATCATACATTATGAGAGTATTGATATGGGCATCGCGTGGCGCCAATCCCGCTATGATAAGCCGGGCCCCGGCGGAGACAGCGCGGCCTATATCAATTGCCCGATGACAGAGACCCAATATAACGCCTTCCTTGATGCTTTAATTGAAGGCGATACAACACAGTTCAAGGACTGGGAGAAAAGCACACCCTATTTTGAAGGGTGTTTGCCGATAGAGGTGATGGCGGCGCGTGGGCGAGAGACGCTGCGCTATGGTCCGATGAAGCCGATCGGGCTGACCAATCTGCATGAACCGACCGAAAAACCCCATGCCGTGGTGCAATTGCGACAGGATAATGCGCTTGGCACATTGTGGAATATGGTCGGCTTTCAGACCAAGCTGAAATATGGCGCACAGGCGGATATTTTCCGCCTCATTCCGGGCCTTGAAAAAGCGGTCTTTGCCCGGCTTGGCGGGATCCATCGCAATACTTTTCTGAATTCCCCTAAACTTCTGAATGCACAGCTCAAGCTGAAAAGCTTACCGCGTTTGCGTTTTGCCGGGCAGATTATCGGGGTTGAGGGATATGTGGAAAGCGCGGCCATGGGGCTTTTGGCAGGTCGTTTTGCCGCCGCCGAACGTCTGGGGAAAAGCTTAGCTCCGCCGCCGGAAGAGACAGCTTTGGGGGCTTTACTGGCACATGTTACAGGGGGTCATATGATGGGGACAAAAACCTTCCAGCCGATGAATGTCAATTTTGGTCTCTTCCCGCCCGTTGATCCGGCAGAGCTGCCCAATAAGGATGAGGCTGGCCGGCGTCTGCGCGGCAAAGCCAAAGGGCGCGCTAAAAAAGCTTTGCAAGCCGCTCGCGCCTTGCAGGCGGTGGACCACTGGCTGGAAAGCCAAGCCATATCCATGGCTGCCTCCAGCGAAACTGAAGCGGCTTAGACCGCTCGCCCTGCTGGTCAAACGGCCCATTTTAGCTCGGACACGCTCTAGCGCCTTAATCGTCTTTCTCCGCTTCTTGTTTGCGTTCTTCTTCCTCTTCTTCTTCTTCAATCTGACGGCGGATGAATCCCCCCATAATATCGAGGGCCGTGTCGCGGATTTCTTCCTTGGCTGGGGTTTTTTGCGTGTCCTGCCCGCTTTCATCATCTTCCGGTGGGCTTTGGCTAGCCAATAACTCACCCAGAATATTTGTGACATCGGAGACTGCATCATTAGAATTTGGAGTTTGAGTGCCGATCAGGTCTCCAATCAGGCCAGAAGCTTCCGAGGCAATAACATTCCGCAAAAATGTGCGTTCGGGTAAAATTGTTGGCGCTGACCAAGGCCCGGCCACAGTGACCCCCAAAACGTGATTATTAATTTGCAGGTCTTTTAGATTGCCGCTACCGGTTTTGTCTGAACGCAGCGTCAAGTTCAAATTCAAGGCTTGACGGGCCAGATCAATCGTCCCACCCCCTTTAAAGCCCGCCACTGGGCTCGACATTTCCAGAGTTTTAACCTCGGCAATGCCCTTGCGGATATCCATATCTGTCACCAGCCCATTAAACTGGGTCTGCGCTTTGGGAGAAATCCCGGCGGTCAGATTTCCAAGGGCGAGGCCAGAGCGCCAATTGGACACAGATTGTATGATCTGACTGAGATCAATACCGTTTAGCGCCCCATCAATTGTCTTGGTTTCAATTTGGCCGTTTAGATTACCGAATAAATCAGCATTGGTGCGCCCTTGTGTGCGCAGATTAATATCAAGCCCGCCTGTTCCGCTGATAAAGTCCCGCATGTTCAAATGCGACACAAGGCTCTGCAAGAGCATGTTTTGGGCATTGATTTGCACAGAGGCGGTGGGGGTTTTGGCGTTTGTATTGATGGAGACTTGTCCGCTGGCCTGTCCTCCATAGGCTTCAACCTGACGCACATTGGTGTTAAATACCCCATCGATAAGCTTAATATCGAGGTCTGCATTTTTATAGGACCGGGCATCGAGTATAATTTCAGGGGCGGTCAGGCTGAGATCAAGATTAAAGCCAGAGGTGTTTTCAATCATCGTGATTATATCATCCCAGCTTGTACTTGTTGC
>JARFRJ010000174.1 GCA_029287305.1 Hyphomonas sp.
TAGAGCGCTCGCGCTTCTCGCTATATTCCGGGCGTTCAATGTCATAGACGGTCCCATCCGCCAGCAGGGTTTCCTTGGCCGGTTCGCCATGAAGGCCCATCAAGCCATGCCCGATCACAAGCAGGATTGCCCCGAAGGTCACCGCTTTGCGAAAGCCGATATAGCGGTCCGCCAGCCAGCCACCCAAAAGAGGTCCAAGGTAGACCAAGGCCACATAGGCCCCATAGAGCGTGAGCGAATAATCACTTTCAAACAGGAAATGCCAAGTCAGATAGAAGATCAAAATTCCGCGCATACCATAATAGGAAAAACGTTCCCACATTTCTGCAAAGAAAAGGATGTAAAGGCCTTTAGGGTGCCCCTGCAATTGCCACATCGTGAAAACAATAGGGGGGATTGCAACAAGCAGAGTGATTAATACAATTGCCATGAAAATTTATCCCGAGCTTATGAAACCATTAAATTTATTTAAAGAGGATATCACCACGCCCTGCAAGCCGAAACTTGAAATTATACGTCAGACGAGGCTTCTTTACGCTTAAGGATGATCACAAAAGGCATGCTCATCTGAGGCTTCGGTTGCACTCGAATCTGACTTTTCCAATGCCAATAAAATATTGTCTTCAGCATCTAAAGTCTTATAGTTATGGCTTGCAGATAGACCTTTTTGGGAATGGGTCGCAGATGTTTGATTTTCAGCTTCAGAAGAGGCTTCCCAAATATACAAAAGTTCGCCACAGTCTTCACATAGCCCGTCTATATTGGCATCAGGTGTTAGCCAAAGAGACGCTGAGCTTATATCCCCATCACTTGCAGGCACATTTATCGCAAACGTTCTTATATCTCCAATTTTACTTGCAGTGCTTCCAGGCACACCACTGAATGGAACCATAAAAAGCTTCTCCTGCCCATTTTGCTGTATTTTAAGTGTAAAATCACACCCCTCTTCCGGACAAAAATTCAAAGAATTTGCCTGCATGATATCCATTGATGACATTGGATCAAAAGTGTATAAGAGGTTGCCTTTATAAGGTCCAATCGGTGGATAAACCATATTTATATCAATGTCGGCTAAAGTTGCCGTAACCATGACACTCAAAACTGGCTTACCAATCGATTCTGGAATAGGACGACGATAGCCAATCTCTCTATCATTGGTCGGGGTTTCATACCCCTTTGTCTGATCATTCCAAAAATAATAGTGCCCGTCTCGTAGAAGCAATTGTCTGCTTTCAATATATTTTTGCATTCGCCAGACAGAATAATCTGAAAAATGCCTAAGATTATATCCCGCCGGCTGCTCACCACGACCGCCCCCTTGCATAGGGTCAGCTGTAAATGTGCCTAAAACTTCTTCTGGCTTAAGGCCTCGAATATTTACGAACCCTTTTCTCACCGTAGAAGGTAAGAATTGCTGTTTTGCAAGATCATATGCCCAAACAGGCCCAGCATGTGTAAAATTATAAATATCACGCGCTTTTATGCCGTGCATATCACCTTTATAGGGATAATTTTTATCATTCCCCCAATGCGGTAAGCCGAAGGCATGGCCTAATTCATGGTGGAGAATTCCTGCTTCTGAAATTTGACCAACGCCCCCAAAGCCGCCTGCTTGTCCCCCTGAAGGCACACCTATAATATTAACATATGTCAGACCCAATTGGCCTTGTCCATTCGCTGCTGATAAAGCTCTTACCCATTGCAGAGCTGCTGCTTGCTCACCATCAAATTGATATCCTGTCTTCTCAAAATACTCAGCCTGTGAGCTTACACGAGCTGCCGGTATCATGCCGCGAGGGGGAATGACTAACTCTTTAAACCGAATATCGCGGACTCGTTCTACATCAAGTGTTGAAACTGGCCATTTTGCTTCCAGTTCTGGAATAACACTCTCTGTATAATCTCGGATCAAATCAGCTGCGAAAAAATGAATATCAAACATGAACATGGGCATGGCATTCGGAGCACTAACATCAATACGCTCGCGCCAAACCTCTTCTCCCTCTAATTGAAGCGAAACGGTTAAACCCGGCTGAATATATGCTTTGGGAAGTGTAATATTATATGTGTCATCAAAGCGATGTTCCACTTTGCCAAGCTCAGACGATATTTCATCTGGCATTGGCAATGTCCGAGGCGCTTCTAAGGATAAGCTTTCTCTATATCCCTCTTCGGTTTCAATAATGGCGGTCAATTCCGGCGCTCTTGCATTCTCATTCTCTGCTGTTACCTGCACGTGAAGCAAGGCGTCTCGATCCGCAGTCAAGTTAAAATAGGGCGCATCTGGTT
>JARFRJ010000323.1 GCA_029287305.1 Hyphomonas sp.
CAAGGCAAGATTGAACAGCGCAATTTCGAAATTCGCAAAAACGTCCTCAAATATGATGATGTGATCAATAATCAACGTAAGGAAATTTTTGAGCAGCGCCGCGACTTTATGATGGCGGATAATGTGTCAGACATTATCGCGGATATGCGCCATGATGTGATTGAGGACCTGATCATTGAACATATGCCGGAAAAAGCCTTTGCCGATGCGTGGGATATTACTGGCCTGACCGAGGCGTTGAAAGAGAAGTTTGCGCTGGAGCTTCCCGTCGCCGAATGGTCGGCGGCAGAGGGCGCAGCCAATGAGGAAGTGCGCACGCGCATTCTTGACGCGGTTGAGGTGGCCTATGCCAAGAAAGCTCTTGAGATTAATGGCTCACGCGAAAACGGCAATGTGCCACCAACCGCGATGCAGACTATAGAACAACAAGTTCTGTTGCAGATTATTGACCGGTCTTGGCGCGAACATTTGCAACAGATTGATCAATTGCGCTCAGTTGTTGGCTTGCGTGGGTATGGCCAGCGCAACCCGCTAAATGAATTCAAGACTGAAGCTTTCAGCCTGTTTGACACGATGCTGAATACGCTGCGCACAGATGTCACGCGCCTATTGATGCGGGTGCGTCTGGAGGCGCCGCCGCCGCCGCGCCGCGAACGCCCAATGGTCGAACAACGCATTGATCCGGAAACCGGCGAAAATCTCGCCGCCTCTGACAGCGCGGCCCTGCCGACCGGGCAGAGCGTCAAGGCGAGCGTGCCGCCCAAATCCTTGCCGCGCAATGCGCCTTGTTTTTGCGGCTCAGGCAAGAAGTATAAACGCTGCCACGGGGCCCTGTAAGAGCTCTGTTTTGCCACACACGTAGAATGTCCGCGATTGAAATTTGGGGGGGCATACACTCAAGCCAGCGCCTTTAACCAAAGCGCTATAAAACGCGTGCGATGCGCCGGGCTGCCATTGGCGGGATGGGGTAGCTTGCGACTGGTGCGACCCTCTATTTAAAGTTGCTTTTATTTAGGAATATCAAAGGATTGACTTTCCCTTGATGCGTGTATATTACATATGGTAACTTAATCCTATTATGGCGGGCGCCATGAAACTCAAAAATTCGACTCTTGCAGCAGTCCTGATCCTTGGATTTTCCACGGGTGGGAGTAACCTGAACGCTGAAGCACAAAACTGTTTAAGTCATAATGAGATGGCCTGTAGTAGTATTAAGGATGGGTCGGATATGTTTGAAAATAGCACATACAGCACATTTGACGTCTCATTTGATCCAATTACCGCTCTGGGGTCTCATGAAGAAGAGAAACCATTTATAACCTGCATAACGCATTGCATAGGCCACCGCACGGACGACAGATCTGCATGTATGGATTTATCAGGTGAACCCCTACCCGGTTCTACCCCAGAAGAGGGGATAAATCCCATAAACATGTGTATGGAATCTTCAACGGATAAATATAATGCATGTAGAAAAACCTGTGAAAAACCACCGGAAAAGCCTAAATAATAGAGTGTGGTAAGATGTATATTATAATCCACATAGCAGATTTTATGCGCCCTTTATGGAGACTATTATTATGCCTCCCACTCTTTATGAGCGTCTCACTTTTTTCATTTGCAGAAGGAACAAAAACCTCTTTCAAAATTCCGTATGATCAAGAAAAGACGATCTTCAAGTCTACGGGCGAACATAAT
>JARFRJ010000344.1 GCA_029287305.1 Hyphomonas sp.
GGCCAGGGCGAAGCTTATCGCGCATACGCCTTGAAAGGGGCGCACAAGCATTTGGCCGAGATGCAGCGCTATACCGATCTCAACCATGCACCGCATTTTAGTCCGTCTGTGGCGGCCTATGCGCAAGGCATGCTGGTTGAAATACCCTTGCCCCTCTGGGCCTTACCAAAAACCGTTTCCCGGTCAGACATTCATGCGGTGTTAAGCGCGGCCTATTTGGAAGCTCATTTTGTAACCGTGCATAGTCTGGACCTTGCAGATCAGTTGGACATATTGGAGCCAGAGGCGCGCAATGGCACGAATTTTATGGATTTATATGTCTGTGGCACAGATGACGCACTGCGTCTCATGGCCCGCTTTGACAATCTGGGCAAAGGCGCCGCAGGCGCAGCCGTGCAGAACCTTAATCTCATGCTCGGCCTAGCCGAAGACACAGGGCTATAAATCTAGAGCGTGTCGGCACGCACTAGACTGCCTGCATACATCTCCCCTGTACGCGCCGTTCCAGTTTATTTTAAGCCGCGCGCTTGTCTGATGTCGTTTAAGCGCTTTTTGACATACTCACCGGGCGCATCGCCAAGCGTGTCCCCGGATATTTGCCGCGCAGGTATTTTTTTACCCGATTTACGATAGAGCCATTGATGCCAGTGCGGCCACCAAGAGCCGGGATGTTCGGTGGCCTTGCCAATCCACTCCTCAATAGAGGACACGTCTTCAGAACAGGTCCAATATTGATACTTATTGGCGTCCGGATGGTTGATCACACCGGCAATATGTCCAGAGCCTGCCAGGACAAAACTTGAGGGTCCGCCAAATGCATTAGATGTGCGGTATACCGATTGATAGGGGCAAATATGATCATCCCGACTGGCCTGCACGAAGGTTGGAATATCAATACTTTTGGGGTTAACCTTATGGCCCAGAATGTCAAACTCACCCTTTACCAGAGCATTATCTGCATATAGATTTTTCAAATAGGCGCGGTGCACAGGGCCTGGAATATTGGTCTGATCGGCATTCCAATATAGAAGGTCAAAGGGGCGGGGTTTTTTGCCCAGCATATAATTGTCAATCACATAGCGCCAGACCAGATCAATCGGGCGCAGCCAGTTGAATGTTTCAGCCATGCTCTCGCCCGGCATCACGCCCTTATTCTCCTCTAACAGCTCATCAATATGATCCAGCGCGTCATGATCGGTAAAAACCAGCAGATCACCGGCTAATTCAAAATCAACCTGGCAGGCAAAGAAGGTTGCTGCATTGATCCGATTGTCTTTGTGATGTGCCATATGGGAAAGAAGACAGGTTAAAAGCGTGCCGCCAATACAATAGCCAACGGCGTTGAGGCTGTCTGTCCCGGCCGCTTTCAGGGCCGCCTCAACCGCGCCATAGCCGCCCTGTTGGACATAATCATCCCAGGTAAAATGACGCGTCGTATCATCGGCCGAGCGCCACGATACCATAAACACCGTATAGCCTTTATCGCGTAGCCAAGCGACCATGGAATTGCTTTCCCGCAGATCCAGAATATAAAATTTATTGATCCAAGGCGGGAAGATCAACATTGGCTTTGTGTGTGATTTCTTCCGGCTCGGATTGTCATGAATGATCTCAATCAGCTTATTGCGGAAGATGACCTTGCCTTTGGACGTGGCGATATTTTTGCCAAGTTCGAAAGCGGTTTCATCGGTTTGCGTGATCGCCAGGCGACCGCCC
>JARFRJ010000366.1 GCA_029287305.1 Hyphomonas sp.
TGTTCGTCTCGTGGGCTCGGAGATGTGTATAAGAGACAGGTTTTCATGACACCCTCAACATTGTCATCTTGAGACGTGGTATTTTGAGACACAGCATCTTGAGAGGCGGCCTCTTTGGGCTGTCTCGGCTTATAGGTCCGGCGACGTTTAGGTTTTTCAACCGGGTCAGACATTTCTGTGTCTGGACCCGTCACTTTATCGGTCTCTTCTGGCGTGGTTTCTTCAGCCTTCACATCAGATACAGGTGAGGGCTCGCTGTCTTTAGCCTCATTTTTATATGGCCGGCGGCGTGGGCGCGCAGAGGTTTGCTCGGCATCTTTTTGCTTCACGTCTGCAGACGCATCGCTCTGGGGCGAGCCATCCTCCTCTGCCCCATCTCTCGGTCTGGCATCCGAAACATGATCGGGCTTGTCAGGGCGTGACTGTTTTTCGCGCCACTGCATATCTGATAATAGACGATAATAATGTTCAGCGTGCTGAAGATAGTTCTCAGCATGGATGCGATCCCCCGATGAAAGGGCATCGCGTGCACATTGCTGATACTTATCAAGAATCTGTTGCGCGGAACCCCGAATTTTCACATCAGGCCCATTGCTCTCAAAATGCTTGTTCGGGTTATAATTCCCGCTACTTGGTCGGCGACCTCGCCCGCGTTGGCGCTTCATATATTTTCCCTCAAATTTATTCCAGCGCATAATCATCTAAATTTAGATGATATTACGCGATCCATATTAGTGCTTTGGCATTTTCTTATAGCGGAAAATCAGTCCTAGTCCGCGCCTTCGTTTAAACTCCTGAAAATGCTCTATACAAGTCCACACCTTACAAGCAGAGATAAATTATCTACTTTTGAATATATCAGCTTGCGTGCAGAAAATAATGCATATCACGAACACGATGCGTGGTAGATATGCCCTTTTTTAGGATACTAACCTGCTATTTAAAGACTGCCAAGTGTTTTATGTGGCTGTTTTACATGCCGCTACGGCACGCTCATGCCCGGCCAAATCCTTTCGCACACGGATAGAGTGAAAGCCTTGCCCCTCTAACAGCTTAGATATGCAGGCTGATTGATCATGTCCCACTTCAAAGACCAGCCAAGCTCCAGGCTTCAAAGACACATGACACAGATTAATAATTTCGCGATATGCCTCAAGCCCGTCCGCGCCGCCATCAAGGGCTTGGCGTGGCTCATAATCGCGAACGCTGCGCGGTAGGGTGTCTATCTCTGCCCCTTTGATATAAGGCGGATTTGAGATGATCAAATCCAGCTGATCCCATCCTGTCCACTCTGCCCAATCCATATGGCAAAATTGCAGACGCGCCCTCATCCTGTGCAGAACCGAATTTTCTTTTGCAAGGGCCAAGGCATCGGCATCTTTTTCAACCGCAATACCGACCGCTTTGGTGTAAATATTCAATAGGCTGATCAGGAGACAGCCCGAACCTGTTCCCAAATCTGCGACGGTTAAGGGCTGATCCTGATCGGGAAATATCTCTTCGATCAGCTCTATCAGACATTCACTATCGGCGCGGGGAATAAGGGCGCGGGGGTCTGAAAGATAGGAGAACCCATAAAATTCCTGCTGACCCGACAAATATGCAAAGGGCTCATGATCGGCCCGCCGGGCGATCAAAGCCTCATATCGCGCCTCTATGGCGGGGTTTTCCAACGCTTCCAATTCCTGTGCAATCAGTTCAGAATAAGTCAGACCAGCCGCCAGCCTCATGATCAAACGGGCTTCGCGATAGGGGGTTTCAATCTGGGATGCTTTTAGTCTTTCAGCCCCCGATTGGATCAAAGAAAGATAAGTCTGCAGGCACGCTTTGTCCTGAGCCACCTAATCCTCACCCTCTTCCATCGCTGCCAGCTTACGCGCCTGATCTTCAGAGATCAGCGCTGTCATCACATCCTCCAATTTATCGCCCGCTATAATTTTATCCAAAGCGTAGAGGGTCAGATTAATCCGATGATCGGTGACCCGGTTTTCCGGATAATTATAGGTACGGATTTTTTGCGAGCGGTCGCCTGATCCGATCTGGGATTTTCGCTCTTCTGCACGCGCGGTTTGGGAGGCCTCACGCTCTTTTTCATAGAGCTTGATTTTCAACTGCTCCATGGCCTTATCCCGATTGACATGCTGGGATTTTTCAGACGATTGGGTGACAATGCCTGTCGGAATATGCGTGATGCGCACCGCTGAATCGGTCTTATTGACATGCTGTCCACCAGCGCCGGACGCCCGATACGTATCTATCCGGATATCCTTTTCATGGATTTCAATCTGGATATCTTTTGGCGCAGGCAACACCGCAACCGTGGCCGCCGAAGTATGCACACGCCCTTGTGTTTCGGTCGCCGGTACACGCTGAACACGATGTACCCCGCTTTCAAACTTCATTTGTCCGAAAGCCCCCTCACCCTCAATACTGGCGACAATCTCCTTATATCCCCCGACCTCGCTTTCTGTGACCGAGACAAGATCAAGCTTCCAGCCCCTTAATTGGGTAAAACGCTGATACATTCGAAATATGTCGCCCGCGAAAAGGGCCGCCTCATCGCCGCCCGTGCCCGCTCTAATCTCGAGCATAATGCTGGCATCATCATCGAAATCCTTGGGCAATAATAGAAGCTGAACTTCATTTTCAAGCTCTGGCAATTGCCCACGTAAAAGCTCAGCTTCCTCGCCGGCAAGCTCTACCATATCCGGATCGCCGCTTTTCAGAAGACTTTCTGCCTCCATCAGCCCGGTACGGGTCGATTGCAAGACCCTAACCTTGCTGACCACAGGCTTCAACTGCGCATGCTCGCGGGCCAAAGCGATAATCTCATCGGTTTCGCTGGCGACACCCATACGGGCTTCGACCTGCTCATACCGATCAATAATTTGAGCCAAGCGCGATTCAGAGACAGCGGCCATAAGCGTTTTTCCAATATACCTTCAGGATTAAAAAAATATGCGCACCGCTTCTTTCAGCGCAAAGACGATAAGAACAAGAGAGGATAATGCAAACAGGATAAATCTGATCATCACCTTATTGATCGTTACCTGAACAATCGAATGCGCAATGCGTAAAATGACATAAGCCCAAGCAAGGACAAGCAAAAACGTATCGCCGCTTCCAGCTGTCAATCCGGTAAAGAACATCAAGGCATAGAATATTGTCGGCTGCTCGTGCAGATGATTATAATTATCTGCTTTCCAATGGACCTCATCTGGAATTTTGGAGCGCCAATTACCTGAAGCCGGGCTGATCGCATCTTGGGGATCAATCTTAGCCTTCTGCATGGCCGGTATACGGGTCGCATACATCCATACCCACATAAGCAAAGTCCAAAGTATCAAGACCAGGACAGGGGTGAAAAAACTCGCATCATATAACATATCTATTTTCATTTAACGGTCTCCCAGGGAAATTTACGAAAAGCTATGATTCAAAATAAATCTTATAAATCAACTGATTAAATATATACTCTATGCTAGGGAAGCTCTAATTTACCCGCATATGCACAGTCATAGCAAAATTATGGTCAATAGCCAGCATGCCGGGGCACAAAATAGTCGGACAGATCAGGCAAGGGGAAACCCTCAGCCCTCCAGCACATTGACCGATGGTAGCCGCCCATAGGCGACAAGGCCAAATATAAATCCGGGGATTTCAAGCAAGACAATCACAGAGATTTGCAAGAATAGTAGACCGCGAAAAACCTTCACGGCTAGCATCTCGCCGGGTAGAAAAACCAAAACGCCCGCTAAAACACACGCCGTCGCGATAAACCCGCCCAAAGCCATGATCAAAAATTGGATTTGGCTATTTTCTTTCGCCTCAAAACCGAACAGATAAATACTACGCACATTGAGTGTCGGACGCAGCTTGGCCCTGACCGCTTTGGCGGCGAGCCAATGCCCCCATTCATGCAGAACCCAACTGCAGATCGCGGCCATCACCCCTAAAAGAACGCCAATATATTCAGCCATCAGACCTGCCCCCTGACTGATCGGCAACAGGCTTATCCAGCCAAGAAAGGTCAGGGAGAGTATCAAGCCATCGCGTATGGCAAATTTGCTGAAAGGGCCCATTATATCAATACTTTCGCGATTAAATTGCGCCAAACAATAGTCTTTACATAAAACGCGTATCTAGGAAGGCAAGAAATGCCTCCATATCGGCGCGTGTAATACCATGGCCACCGGGCCTTAAAAAGAAACTGATATCGCCTGAGGGCTGATAATCGGCCATGCCTGCCTGATCCAAGCCTTGTCTTTCATAGACCTGCTGCCAGACCGGGTTCGCTGCCAAAGCGGCCCGATATGTCCCATTGGGGTCTGACCAGACATCGCGTCTTGCATTGCCGAGAAAGAGCTGGCGCGGCGCAATTAAGGCGAGCAGGGCATGTTGATCAAAGGGCAGCCTCTCTTCGTGATCAGCATAAAGCCGGGCCTCTGGCGTAAACCAGTGCGGATAGGAATGGATAATCTGTTTCAAGCTTTCGCCAGGATTATCGCGCGACAGGGACGCCCCGCCTGTTCCAGATTGATGCGCGAGGACAAGCTTAATCCGACTGTCCCAAGCAGCCGCGATCAGGGCGGATTTACCATGCCGGGAATGGCCCATAATCGCCATTCGTGCCGGATCAAAACGCGGGTCCCCTTCGACAACATCCAAACTGGCAAAATAGCCAGCCGCCCAAGCCGCCAGCACGCCATCAGCTCTTTTACCTTTTGCGTCGATTGGGAATTTCTCAAGATAAGGGCGAGCCTTTGCTTCAGCGTCTGGTGCGATATCTCCTGCGGCATAATTGGCATAGGCATAGCCGCGGGACAGATATTTTTCGACAGGGACCTGTCCAATAAAAGCCCCGAATATATATTTGATTGCGCTTGGTATAAGACCACGTCTTGCCAGCAAGCTGCAATCGCGCGCTGTATCCGACACGGTCAAACCTGAATGCTCAAAACTGCTGCGATTATCGCAAAAGCTTTGATTTATGATCAGGGCAACGGGGTGATCGGCCTGTTTAGGGCGCGCCAGTGCCAGATGAAATATAAGGCGCTCTGATCCCTCGCCGAGGGCAATTTCATACTCCTCCAATATGCCGAGCCCACCGCGAAAAGAGGGGTCCACGATGCGCGATGATAGCAGCTCTGTCGGGAGAGTGTCGGGAACTGGCCCATATAAATGGTCCTCCAAAGCCTGCTGTAAGCTGGGCTTTTCCCGCCCTTCCCAATCTGCCTGCGATGCAATCTCAAGGACGGGCTTGGCAGGCGGCTTATTGTCAATTTCCAAGCTGGCATAATCAAAGCCAAGTCTGACACATGCATTCATCCAAGATAAGCCGATCAGCACAAGCGCGCAGACACAAATGGCTCTTATACCTGTCATAGCGCCGCTTGACGCAGTGAGGCCGCCTTGATTTCCACAGCCGTCACAATCTCCTCAATCATATCCTGATTGCTGAGTTTACGATGCGCTTTGCCAGCCGAATACATCATCCCCGCCTCAGCCCCGCCGCCGGTAAATCCGATATCTGTCATCGCCGCCTCACCTGGCCCATTAACGACGCAGCCAATGATCGACAAGGAGATAGGCTCTTTAATATGCGACAGCCGCTTTTCCAGCGTCTCAACAGTGGTGATCACATCAAAACCTTGCCGGGCGCAACTCGGACAGGCGATGATATTTACCCCCCGCGCGCGCAATCCAAGAGATTTGAGCATATCATAGCCGACCTTAATCTCTTCTCTTGGGTCAGCCGAGAGCGAGACACGGATGGTATCGCCAATGCCCGACCAAAGCAGCATACCCATGCCAATGGAAGATTTTACGGTTCCAATACGCGCGGCGCCCGCCTCTGTAATGCCCAAATGCAAGGGCGCATCGGTTGCCTCGGCCAAAGCCTGATACGCAGCAACGGTCAGGAACATATCCGAGGCTTTGACCGATATTTTATAATCCTGAAAATTCAGATCATCCAAAATCCGCGCATGGTCCAAAGCGCTTTCAACCATGGCTTGCGGGCAAGGCTCGCCATATTTTTCCAGTAAATGACGTTCCAGAGACCCGCCATTGACACCAATACGGATCGCACAACCATTCGCCCTGGCTGCGTGGACAACCTCGCGCACCCGCGCCTCAGAGCCGACATTGCCAGGATTAATCCGCAGGCAGGCCGCCCCCGCCTCTGCCGCCTCAATACCGCGTTTATAATGAAAATGAATATCCGCAACAATCGGTACATCGACCTGATCAATAATCGTTTTGAGGGCCCGCGTAGAGGCCACATCCGGACAGGAGACGCGGACAATATCTGCGCCGATATCTTCCAGACCTTTAATCTGCGCAATGGTCGCCTCGGCATTATGGGTCGGCGTATTGGTCATGGATTGAACCGATATCGGTGCATCACCACCAACAAAGCGCTTTCCAACCCGAATCTTGCGGGACATCCGGCGCTCAATATTACGCCAAGGCCGAATTGAATTATGCATATGCGACATCACATGTGCCCTTATTGACTGGGTTTGAAACAGGCGTTCTTAACAAGGATATATGTACGCAAATCCGTTCGGAAAAGCCATACTGTTGAGCCGCTCCAAGAAAAATGGCCCTTAGCGACGTCAAGGGATTAGAGCGTGTCCGAGATAAAACGGATATAGACGTTCAAGGCTGATCCGTCGCACGCTCCGTCAGAAGGGTTCGGGCCTCTTGGGCGACATCATCCACGCTGACTGTGGTCAGAAAGGCATCACTGTCTGCCAATACGCCGATCTCAATCTCGTTGATCACCCATTTGAAGGCGCGTCCGCTTTGCGTTGTCACCAACCAACCCGCGCCGATACGTGGATAATACGTCTCCCCCTCTGCCATCATGCGGGATCGAAAAACGGTTCCATCTGTACCCCGTACATCCAGATGCGCCGGACGCAGCGCAACGATGCGTAAAGGCAATTGGGGGGGGGATTCCTGCGATACCGGCTCTGTTCGCACCATGCCTATCATGGTCAGGGACTGGGCAGTATTGGCCGCAATATCCGGGTCTTGGCTGCGCACCTGACTGAAAAATAAAGTCCCCGCAAAATAGGCAACAAAAACAACACTTCCAATTAACAGGCCGATTGAGAGCAATCTTAAAAATGTAAACCGACGCGG
This sequence comes from Hyphomonas sp., assembly GCA_029287305.1. Classification (GTDB taxonomy): domain Bacteria; phylum Pseudomonadota; class Alphaproteobacteria; order Caulobacterales; family Hyphomonadaceae; genus CALLCD01. The sequence goes on from JARFRJ010000366.1 coordinate 7,153, forward strand.
CTTTTCTGCTGCACGGCCAAGGAAGGTTCTGTCTCGTGAGATAGCCCCGCATTGCGCCCTATAATCAGTAATCAAGGCCTCTGAAGCAAGACCCAGATGCTCTGCATAGGCGCGCAAGAGGCCATTTAGATATCCTTTTGGAATGCCGGGAATATACATATCCTCTAGCGATTTTAAATAATCCTTATTGATATAGAGGGATTGGGAAACGTCTTTCAGGGTCAAGCCTTTCTCTTCACGCCTGAGGCGAAGTAAATCCCCCACGCGTGGTGGCCCTTTGTCTTCCTCCTCAGTGTGTATAGACGGCTCGATTATGATATCTCCAATAGGACGTTATGTTGCTTACAGAGCGCTAGGAAGTCTTCGCGAAAAGAGCCCGTGGACTGCCCCAGAAGTGTATATACCTTATTGCTCAAAACAGCCAGATCGATTGAACGGATCATCCGTTTAACCGGACCTATTGAGGCCGCTGGCATAGAGAGCGAGCGATATCCAAGACAGATCAGCGCCAAAGCGTCCAAAGGCTTTCCAGCCGCCTCACCGCAAACCGAAACGGCCATATTCAGCTTATCGCAAAGTTGCACAATATGGGATAAAAATGCCATCGGACCACGAGCGATGAACTCATATCTTTCTGTGATAGACGGCACCATGCGATCCGCCGCATGAAAAAACTGCATGAGATCATTTGTCCCGACACAAATAAAATCCGCCTGACCAGACAAGGCCTCAAGCTCAAAGGCAAGGGCCGGCGTTTCCAGCATGGCACCGACCGAATAGTGCAGCGGCACCGGGTGACCATGACGCCGGGCCCAGCTCAACTCTTTGAGAAAGAGTGCTTTGGCGGCCAGAAATTCAGAGGCAACGGTCACCATCGGAAACATAACATAGAGGGGACGGCCCGCCGCGGCGCGGATTAATGCGCGCAATTGACGACGAAACAAGCCTTCCCTGTCCAGAGCAAAGCGAATAGCGCGCCATCCAAGCGCTGGATTTTCTTCCACAGGATGGGCAAAGGACGCCATGATTTTATCCGCACCGACATCCAGTGTGCGGAAATAAACCGGACGCCCATGCGCGGCGTCCATGACATAGGCATAAAAGTCTTTTTGCTCTTTCAGGCTCGGCAATTGTTTGGAAATGAGGAATTGAAACTCTGTCCGGAAGAGCCCAATCCCTTCGGCTCCCGTTTCAGTGAGGTGTTCCACATCAAGTTTCAACCCGGCATTCAGCATCAGGCGAATTTCAACCCCATCGCGCGTCATTGCCTTTTCATCGCGCAACTGACGATAAACCTTCTGACGCTCAGACAATAATTCCTGACGCGCCCGATAAGCGGCAATGACATCTTCATCTGGACGAATATGAAGCTGGCCCAGCTCGGCATCGACAATCAGCGTGTCGCCCGCTTCCAGCAAAGTTGTGACACTGGTCACCCCACCAATTGTAGGTATGCCGAGCGCACGGGCAACAATCGCAGCATGGGAGGCGGCGGCTGGCTCTTCTAAGACCAGAGCGGACAGACCCGCATTTGAGTATTCAAGCAATTCAGCCGGGCCGAGGCGGCGCGCAACAAGCACAGAGCCTTCATCTATAGCCACATGATCGGCCCCATCATGTCCGCCAAGTATGCGCAACAGACGGTTATCAATATCCTCAAGATCATTCAGCCGGGCCTTCAGATAGGGATCGCGCGCGCTCTCCAATTTTGCCCGGTGCTCACGGCGGGCGCGGTCTACCGAGGCTTCTGCGCTCAATCCATTTTTGATACCTTCCGCCAGACGCGACGCCCAGCCGGGATCATTGGCCAGCATGCGGTAGGCTTCCATAATATCCAGAGGGTCTTCGCCTAAATCATGACTGCCCAAATCCATCATCCGGTCAATGGAGGCACGCAATTTATGCAAGGCCTCGGCCAGTCGGCGCAATTCAGCCTCTGTATCCAGAGCAAAGAATTTTGCTGTTGGCACAACAGGATCATGATAGCAGGCCTGCCCAATGCCAAGCCCTGGACTGATCGAGCGCCCCTTTAAGGTTTCAGAGTGTTCAAACTGTTTGGAGCGGGCATTTAAATATTCGCCCCCCGGACCGGTTTCAGAGGCGATCACTTCTGCAATCACCATGGCTATGGTCTGCAATGTCTCTATTTCATCTTCATCATAGCTGCGTTCGGTTCGATTTTGTACCGTCAAAACTCCGATGACGCGTCCGCCGCGTAAAATCGGCACGCCCAAAAAGGCATGATAGGGGTCTTCGCCGGTCTCCGGTCGATAAGCAAAATTGGGATGGCGCGGGGCATCTTCTATCGCCAGAGGCTCAGCGGTCTGACTAATCAAGCCGACCAGACCTTCATCCATTGACAGGCGCGTCAAGGCAACCGCTTCACTGCGCAAACCCTCGGTCGCAACAAGCTCCAATTGATCTTCCTTGGTGCGCAGATAGATCGAGCAGACATCGGCAATCATGGTCGCCGCAATCAGCTTGACAATGCTGCTCAGACGTTCCTGTCCGCCATCATGACTGGCCATGACCTGACGTAATCTATTCAGCAATAAGCGGGGTGAAGAAAAACTTTGCGGCATAAAGGGTGTCCAGGCTATGCCGCATCCAGGCCAAAGGCTGTGTGCAAGGCCCGGACGGCTAGTTCTGTATACGCCGCTTCAATCAGAATAGAAATTTTTATTTCCGAAGTGGCGATCACATCAATATTGATCCCTTTTTCATAGAGCGCCCTAAACATTGTCTCGGCGACCCCTGTATGACTTTTCATACCGACGCCGATAATGGAGACTTTGGCAACATCTGTATTCACCTCTAGGGCTTCAAAATTGATTTCATCCCGGGCCCGGTTCAGCGCGTCCTCAGCAAGGGTGCTGTGTTTGGAGGTGCAGGTAAAGACCATATTCGCCAGCGCCGGACCGCGTGCATTGGCTTGCACGATCATATCGACATTCACACCTGCTGCGGCCAGAAGAGAGAATATCCGTGACGCCATGCCCGGCGTATCGGCAACCCCGAACAGGGTTACTTTGGCTTCATCGCGGGAATAGGCAACCCCGCTTACAATTTGTTTTTCCACAATATAGTCCTCATCGCACACTAAAGTTCCAGAATTATCCTCATCAACCAATCCTTTGAAACTCGATAAGACACGAATGGGAACCTTATGGTTCATGGCCAATTCGACGGACCGAGTTTGCAGGACTTTAGCGCCTAAGGATGCCATTTCGAGCATTTCCTCATAGGAAATTTTTTCAATCCGGCGGGCCTTGGTCACAATGCGCGGATCCGTTGTATAGACGCCGTCGACGTCTGTATAAATATCGCAGCTTTTGGCCGACAGGGCCGCCGCAACAGCAACCGCACTGGTATCAGAGCCGCCGCGCCCAAGTGTAGAGATGCGATTTTTCCCTGTCACACCCTGAAATCCGGCAATCACGGCAATTTCGCCAGAATCAACGGCGTCCGGGAAGGCGTCGCCTTCAAAACCGGTAATCCGAGCACTGCCATGGGCCATATTGGTTTGCAATGCCAATTGCCAGCCGAGCCAACTGCGGGCCTTATATCCGCGCTGGCGCAAGGCTAAAGCCAGAAGACCTGCGGTGACCTGCTCGCCGGAGGCGACAATCACATCATACTCATCTTCATAGTCTGACGGGCTAAGCTGATCGGCCCCGGCTTTTTGGGCATAAGTCACAAGCTTATTGGTTTCCCCGGCCATTGCCGAGACAATCACCGCCAATCGCGGGGTTTGTTGCGCGCGCATAGCGACAATATCCGCGACATGATGGATACGCTCCAGATCAGCCACTGAAGTTCCGCCAAATTTTAAAACCGTGCGCTCCATTGCCACCTCGTCTTAAACACCCATTTATGAAACTAGACACTCTTTACTGGTCCTACCCCACAGACGCAAATAAAGATCAACTTATATACTCTATTTTAAAGAAGGTTCAGACAGATGGCCTTAAAACCCAGCATTGATCCAGATGAAATTGCAAAATTTACCGCCATGGCCGACGATTGGTGGGATCCGCACGGAAAATTTCGCCCTTTGCACAAATTCAACCCTGTCCGGCTGCGCTTTATACGCGAGACGATAGACAGGCACTTCCAGACTGAGGCGGAGGCGAAAAAACCTTTTAAGGGGCTGACAGGTCTGGATATTGGGTGCGGCGGCGGACTTGTTTCAGAACCTATGGCCCGACTGGGCCTAAATCTCACGTCAGTAGATGCCGCCGAGGCCAATATAAAAACCGCCCTCGTGCATGCCGAACAGTCCCGTCTTGAGATTGATTACCGTGTCGGGACAGCTGAATCGCTTCTGCCAGAGGAAGCCGGGCGCTATGATGTGATCTTCAACCTTGAAGTGGTCGAGCATGTCGCCCATCCAGAGGCGTTTTTACAAAATTGTGCTAAATTACTCGCGCCGGGCGGCATTATGTTTCTGGCGACCCTTAACCGGACACCCAAAGCCTTTATGCTGGCGATTGTCGGGGCGGAATATGTTCTGCGCTGGCTGCCGCGTGGGACGCATGAGTTTAACAAATTCCTGAAGCCGTCCGAGCTGTCTATCCCTCTGACAGAGGCCGGGCTGATCTGCGATCCGGCCCAAGGGGTCTCTTATAACCCCCTTCTGGATGAATGGCGTCTAAGCCGGGATACGCAGGTTAATTATATGATGACGGCCAAGCGTCCAGCCGCTCAAACCTCGCACGCGGATGTCTCATCATGACACTTGAAACCCCTGAAAGTGTATTGGACTTCTGGATTGGCTCTGCTGGCGATGATGCTGGCGAAGCCAAAACCCGCAATGCCTTATGGTTTCAGACAAGCTTTGAAACCGATGCCCTTATTGCCGAACGGTTCACCCCCACCCTAGCCGCTTTACAGGCAGGCCTCGCGCATGAATGGGCGGTTCGCTCTGCGCGGGCGCGTCTGGCGGCGATTATCGCCTTGGACCAGTTCCCCCGGAATATCTTCCGCAATATGCCGAGCGCCTTTGAATGTGATCCCATCGCGCTTGATTTGACCACTCATGGCATTCTGCTCGCCGAGGAT
>JARFRJ010000392.1 GCA_029287305.1 Hyphomonas sp.
GCCCCCTAAAATACGGCGACCATTTGGCGGCTGATCAGGGCGGGCTCGCCAGATGTATTCCATAAGGTCATGGCTTGCGAGGAATAGCCGTTTCCTAAGGTTTGCGCTTCAATATGCTCTAGCCACCAGCCCTCTTCTGTCACAAACTGGTCCGTCAGCACATCAATCGACCAGTTCATGGAACTGATCCGCGCTGGGCTTGTCACCGTGCTGAGCGCGGCAGGCGGGGCCGCATCGCCGAGCGCCAATAAGCTGAGCGCATCATTTGGCGCCGCCCTGTCTGCATGGCGCATCCATAGGAGATTGTCGCCGCCGCCCTGCCCGCTCATCGGTAAGCCGCCGCGCACCAGTTTGACATCGAAATGATTGAAAAAGGACGGCCCCATCATTTTCGGAAAGGTAAACTCGGTCTCCTCTGGCGCGGTCACCTGCGGACAGGTTAGGCGATGTGGCTGACCATGCGGGCTTTGACGGCTCGCCCCGAATATAAAGACAGCCCGGCTCGCCACCTCACCTGTTTCCCCATAGAGGCTGGCCTCCACCAAAGCGGTATTCTTGCCCTGACGCAGCCGACTGGCGGTAAAGCTGACCTCGCCCGCCACCGGGCCGATAAAGGCAAGCTGGGCTGATCTTAAAGGCATCCCGCCAGCCAGAGGCAAAGCCGCGTGCAGGCAAAGCGCGGCGCTCAGCCCCCCATAAGTTGTGCGCCCCTGCATCCAGTCTGGCGAAATGGTCAGGCCATAACGTGCCTCACCCTGGGACTGGATCGACGCGATCAGTTGGGTGAAGGGGATCAACATGCGCGATATGAGACTAGTGCTGGCTTTCCGGCGTCGTCACTTTCATACCATCCAGCTCGTCTGATACGCTGATCTGACAGCTCAGACGTGAATTGTCCCGCACATTTTCGGCAAAGTCCAACATGGAGGTTTCCATCGCTTCGGGCGGGCTTAATTTACCTAGATACGCCTCATCGACATAGACATGACAGGTCGCGCAGGCGCAAGCCCCGCCGCAATCGGCATCAATGCCCGGAACGGAGTTTTTAATCGCCACTTCCATAACGCTTTCGCCATTTTTGGCTTCAAGCGTGCGTTCTGTGCCTGTGTGATCGATATAGGTGATTTTAGCCATGAATATGTGTCCTCTCTATGCCGCATATTTGGCGGCAATCTCTTTCATAGATAGAGATGTATCTTGCAATTCTTCTGGCGCAAGCGCTGAACCGGAAATAATCAATTTTTTTGTCACTAGAAATTCCGGCGGGGCGTTGATCGCATCGACGCCGAGCAGTTTTCCGGCCTTGAAATAGAAGACGGCAAAGCGCTCGCTGGTCGGATCACCGCGCACGATAAAATTCTCATAGCCTTGGCTAAGCCCGGCAATCTGCAATTTGATATGATACTGGTCCGACCAGAACCAGGGCACATCCAGCTTCGGCCCTGGCTTTTCCATCAGCGCCGCAGCAACGCATTTGCCTTGCTCTATAGCATTATGCACGCTCTCCAGCCGCCCGCGGCGATCATAATGGATGAGGGGACGGCTGGTACAGTCCCCGGCTGCAAAAATATCCGGATCGCTAGTACGTCCGGCTTCATCGACGCATATACCAGTCTCACACAGAATGCCCGCTGCCTCGGCCAATTCCTGATTAGGCAAAACGCCGATCCCGACCAGCACAATATCAGCAGGGAGCTCCTCGCCCGTGCTGAGCTTTACCCCGCTTACATGGCCCGCCTTACCCATCAGGCAGTCTGTGCGCACCTTTGTACGGATCGAAACGCCTTGGCGCTCATGCAATTGGGTGAAAAATGTGCTGATGACCGGGCTGGTTACACGGGCGAGCACGCGCTCTGCCATTTCCAAAACGGTCACCTCAGCGCCAAGACTACGCGCTGCTGCTGCCGCTTCTAAGCCGATATATCCCGCTCCGATAATGACAAGGCGTGTGCCCCTCTTCAAGGCAGGGCGCAATTGGTCAATATCGTCCAGCCCGCGCAGGTCTTGCACACCTTTCAAATCCGCCCCCTCCAGCTTGAGCGGGCGTGGCCGGGCCCCTGTCGCAATAATCAGCGCGTCATAGGTAAGCTCGGTCCCATCCTGCAAATGGAGTATATGATTTTCGCGGTCAATTTTGTCGGCGCGAACCCCAAGGTGCAAGGTGATATTGTGGCTCTCATACCAGTCTTGCGGTTTGAAAGCGAGACGCTCTTTAGCCATCTCCCCTTTCAGATAGGCCTTGGATAAGGGCGGGCGCTGATAGGGCAGGAAAGGCTCTTCTGCGATCAGGTGCAGCGCGCCCTCATAGCCGTTTTGGCGCAGGCTGATCAGCGCCTGAGCCCCGGCCTGTCCGCCGCCAATGACAAGAATACAGTTCAAATTTTCGCGGGACATAAGTGGAATACCTTCAAGCAGACAGACTGTAAATCTGCCGAGAGACAGAGCCTTTTCAAGATAATCAGAGCCTCCCGAACATGTAATTTTCTAGGCTTATTGCCTTGCATTCGGCCAATGGTGCCCGCACCGATGTGACAGAATGCGCTTAGCAAGCTGAAAAAATAACTGCGTTCAAATCGGCTCTGATTGACTTAAAAGGGCTCTAGCTTGGCAGCTAGAGCCTTGTCATGCCGGAATTCATTGGCGAAGACAAGGGCGCGATGCTCTGATCTTTATGCGCCTATCAGCGCATGATGATAGCTGGCAGGCCGCCGGACACAGACCCCTTTCTTGGCTTGTATTGTAGGGCGTGCATAGTCTGATACCCGGTCGACAAAACAGGGCAAACGGGATTAGGTATGATCTGACCATGCGCATCTTCATTGCCTTTATCACGGCGCTCTACGCCCTTGGATTTGCCTTT
>JARFRJ010000429.1 GCA_029287305.1 Hyphomonas sp.
GATCGCCAAAGCCCATTGGGACCGCACGACCAATCGGGACCGTGATCTCACTTATAATAAAATTAGCCGTGAGGAACTGATTGAGATGGCGGGGGATTTCCCGCTTGAAAAAACTCTGGAAAAACTGGGCGTGGAGGCAGAAGCAGATTTTGTCCTGCGTCAGGTTTATCCCACCCCTGAGGAGATCGCCAAATATAATCTCACTGAGGAGAAGCTGGCTGAGATTGGGTCTGGTCTGCCCGGTCTTATGATTTTGATGGGTAAGACAGATATAGAAAGCTGGAAGGATTATCTCACCGTTCACTTCCTGATGGATCATGCCTCTGTCCTGCCGAAAGTCATAGATGAGGCGTCTTTTGTGATGTTCCGCAAGACGCTACGCGGCGCCGAGGCAGAGCGCCAGCGCTGGAAACGGGCCGTTAGCGCAGTTGAAGGCGTGCTGGGCGAAGGCATCGGCAAGACTTATGCCGAGCGTTATTTCCCGGCTGAATATAAAGCTGAAATGGATGAGCTGGTTCAGAATTTGCGCGTCGCCATGCACGCCAATCTGGATGACATCACCTGGATGGGTGAGGAGACCAAAGCGGAGGCTCGCCAGAAGCTGTCCAAATTTACGCCTAAGATTGGCTATACAGAAAAATTTGAAACCTATGAGAGCCTGGTCATTAGCGCGGATGACCCTCTGAAAAATATGATCTGGGCATCCGATTGGCAGTTCAAGCAGGATATCGCCAAATTGGGCGCGCCTGTTGACAAGACCGAATGGTTCATGTTCCCGCAGACGGTAAACGCCTATTATTCTCCGCGGCGCAATGAAATTGTCTTCCCGGCTGGAATACTGCAACCGCCTTTCTTCAATATGGATGCGGACCCGGCGATCAATTATGGCGCGATTGGCGCTGTCATCGGTCATGAGCTTGGCCATGGTTTTGATGATCAGGGGGCCAAATCCGATGGCGATGGTGTTTTGCGCAATTGGTGGACAGGCGAAGATCTGGCGGCCTTTCAGGCCCTCACCGATGCTTTGGCCGCTCAATATGATGCCTTTTGCCCCTTGGATGATGGCACGACATGTGTGAATGGCCGCTTATCGCTCGGTGAAAATATTGGTGATCTGGGCGGGCTTTCCATGGCCTATCGGGCCTATAAGCTAAGCCTGAATGGGCAAGAGGCACCTGTTCTGGCCGGGTTGACTGGTGATCAGCGCTTTTTTATGGCCTGGGCGCAGGTCTGGCGGAACAAAATGCGCGATGAGGCGCTGGCCCAGCAAATGCTGCGCGGGCCGCATTCACCAGCGCGCTATCGGGTCAACGGGATCGTACGGAATTTTGACGAATGGTATACCGCCTTTGATGTCAATCAGGAGCACGCGCTTTACCTGCCATCACAAGAGCGTATCCGGATTTGGTAAAGCCTGTTCAATCGCACCATTCTTGCCGCTGCAGCCTGTCTTCTCTATTCGTAAAGCTTGGAAGGCGACCGGGTCCCCATTGGAATAGTTCAAGGCGAAATGGGGCCGCGACCCTGTAAGTGTATACATATTTGAGCGGGTCCATGCCTCAAGCTGATCTTTGGCCGCCCGTCCGGCAGCTTCCTCTAGGTTGATCAGATAGACCTTGGGTGAGCCCGCGCAGCTCTCTGGCAGGGAAAGGCGCGTGCGCGGTGGGATAAGGGTTTGCGTGCCAAGGCTAAAGACAAGGCTCGGCTCGGCATAACCGATCACATGCACACGGTCTGGTAGGGCCGTTTCAGAGCAGGATGTGCTTCCTGTCTTATCTTTGAGCCTGACCGCGCAGACCTCGGCGAGCGCCAAATGTGCCGTTTCACTTGGCTGTATCCAGACAGCATTTGGTAGAAACTCGGAGCGGACCTGCCAGCCCAGCAAGATACTTGTCCCGATCACGGCCCAAAACGCATAAAGCTCCAGATGACGGATATAGAGTATCGCCGCTATCAGGGCCAGGATACCGCCAAGGATCAGGGCGTAAAAAGACCCGCTTGGTAGGGCCTGCCAGACGGCTAAAACTTGTTCTGGCATTGCCGCATATTGAAAATCCTGCGCGGCGTCGATTTGCAGTCGGCTCTGAAGGCTTGGCGATAAAATAGCTATGAAAGCGCCCGCTCCCGCCAGAAAAATAAGCAGGGAGGCGGCCCGCAAACGGGGCAGGTGCGCCCCTTTCAAAAGCCGGTAAAATCCCCAACCGCAAATCAGGCTGAGCGCGGGATAAACCGGTAGGATATAATGCACAAGCTTGGTGGGCAGGAGTTCAAAAAAGAGCCAATTGGGCCCGGCCCAAGCGATAAGAAAGAGGAGGCCAGCCTGTTCACGGGCTGTAAATTCAGCCCCGCGTTGACGCACAGCCTGCCAGGTCAGACCGAGACTAGGCAGCAGAAAAAGTGTTGCCGGAAAAAACAGAAGAAGCGCTGCCAGAGCATGATAGCCGGGCGGCCCACCATGGCCTTCAGAAGCCCCGGCGAATTTATCTTTCAAATCCTTGCCGACCGCGCCGTCCAGAAAGGCTCCGGCGGTTTCCCATTGTACCCAGATAAACCAAGGCAGGACGATCAAGGCGAACAGGACAGGGCCGCGCCAATTCCATAGTGCGCTCGCCCAAGTCATCCGGCGGTGCATAAGACCAAGAACCAGAAGGGTAAGCCCGGCCACCATCAAAGTGACAGGGCCTTTAATTAAAAAAGAGAGGCCCAGAAACGCCCAAAATAGGAGCGCGATGAGACGCGTATGCTCTGGATCGGCTTTCCTTTCATCTTCCTTCAAAGCGGGTGCGGGCCCATTTTCAGCGGGCATATCCTTGATCAAATGAGTGCGATAAAGCCAGGCCAGCGCGGCCATGGCCAGACAGGTCAGGCCGACCAGCATGCCGTCAGTTTTGGCAATATGTGCCTCTGAGGTCAAAAGGAGATTGGCCGAGAAAAACCCTGCGCCGAAAAAGGCTGGGCGCGCTCCGAGTAAAATCCGCCCGCACATATATGTCCCCCAAACCGCAAGCATGGCCCCGAAAAGAGAGGGAAGGCGATAGCTCCATATCTCTTTCGCCTCTGCGCTGGAGAAGAGCGCTGTCGTGCCTGCTTGCAGCCAGTGGATGCCGGCGGGCTTTTTATTGCGCCCTTCTTCCTGATAGCGGATTTCTATAAAGTCCCCGGTTTCCAGCATTTGCTTTGAGGCTTGCGCAAACCGGCTTTCATCTCGGTCAAGCGGGGGGATATGGATAAGGCCTGGCCAGGCGCTGATCAGGGTAAACAGCGATAAACAAAGCGGTGCAGCCTGGCTCTTGAAAAATCGCGAAGAGAAAGAAAATGTCATACGCTTATGCACCAAGGGTCAGATTTATCTCTTATATATGGCATGAGTTTCGGCCTTTGACATCATGTTTGGCAAGATAAGGCATATGATTACAAGGCGCGCATAAGGCAAAGCTGGCGCCGCGACATTTCATATACGTAAGGCGGAATAATTTATTTGGTCTCTCATCCAGGGCCGGATATAATATGTTTTATGGATCAGCCAATAGATTTACAAAGCAGATTGGAATTTTCTGTCATTATACCCGTCTATAATGAGGAAGGAGCCGTCTCAGCGCTCGCAGGTGAAATTGTCAGCGTTTTGGCTGGCCGATCCTATGAAATGATCTTTGTCGATGACGGATCGACAGATGCGACACGCGAAACTCTGATGTCGTTAAAAGCCTCCTGTCCCGGTCTACGCATCCTGTCTCACCGACAGAATGCCGGGCAAAGCCGGGCGATCCGGACCGGAGTTGAGGCGGCGCGAGGCCGGATTATCGGAATTTTGGATGGCGATGGGCAAAATGATCCGGCTGATCTTGTCACCCTCTATCGTCATTTGACAGGCCCGAATGCACCCCTTGATCTTGGCCTTGTCATCGGCGAACGCATGCAGCGTAAAGATGGCTTCCGCAAGCGCGTGGCCTCGCATCTGGCCAATGCGTTACGCCGTGCGGTTTTAAAGGACGCCAATCAGGATAGCGGCTGCGGGCTCAAAGTGCTGTCTCGCGCTTTATTTTTACGCTTGCCCTATTTTGATCATATGCACCGCTTTATGCCTGCCTTAGTAAAGGCCGAGGGACATAGCGTTGAGAAGATCAGCGTCTATCATCGCCAACGCGAAAAAGGCCAGTCGAAATATAATAATATCGGGCGTGCTGTTTTCGGCCTTAAAGATTTATGCGGCGTGGCTTGGTTGATGAAGCGGCGGCGTCCTTATGGCGGTGTCGATGAATTATAAAGGGTTTATGCGCTCAGAATGGCAGCGAAATTATCCATAAATCGGGCGAGCTTGATATCGAGCTCCGTCAACCCTTTGGCATCATGCGTGGTGAGGGTCACCTCTACCGTTTTATAGACATTAAACCATTATGGATGATGGTCCATAGATTCCGCTTTCAGAGCGGCTGCACTCATAAAGCTCCAAGCGGTTTTAAAATCCTTGAACACATAGGTGCGCGTAATGGCATCGGGTTCTTCAGATTTCAGTGCCCAGCTGGGAAGCTTTTTTAAAACAGCGTCCGGGCTTATTTTCTCACGCATTATTCAGGTCCATTCTGTTTGTATAAGACTATGTCGATAAGATATGGCAGATTTTCAGAAGGCTTTATTTTAGTAAATCTTCAACATAATCAAGCCGGTCATGACCGAAAAACATATCATCGCCGACGAAATAGGTCGGCGCACCAAACATGCCTCGCTTGATCGCCTCTTCTGTATCAGATGCGAGCTTCGCCTTGAGGGTGGCATCCTTGCCCATGGCGATAATTTTTTCTCCATCCAGCCCGATTTTTTCACACATTTGGAGAATGTCTTCACTTTCGCCAAGATTTTTCGGGCCCGCCGCGCCCCAGATATGATCCCAGCAGGCATCGCGGAAAAGGGTAAATTCATCTGGTCCAAGCCCATGCGAGGCGCGTAATAGGGTGAGTGTGTTTAAAGGGAAATGCGGATTGAATTGAAAAAAGAGACCATAGCGTTTAGCGCAGCGGGGAACATCGACGCCCATATATTTGGCTTTGGCAGGTACCATGCCGGGGGGACGATTGCCCGTTGCATTCATAATGCCGCCCAGAAAGACCGGGCGATAAATCATCTCAGCGCCCGTGCGCGCAGCCACAGCGCGCGCCGCATAATCGCCAATATAGGCGGTCGGACTGGTATAATCGAAGAAAAACTCAAAGGATTTTGTCATTTTGTCAGAGCCTTATAAATAGAAATTGCAGTTTGGCAGTCCCTTGCCTTATAAGACATATATGAAATGGTCTGACCTGCAAACCGAAGCTTGTCCGATTGCTCGCAGTCTCAGCGTGATCGGGGATCGCTGGACCCTTCTCATCATTCGTGATTGCTTTGTCGGTGTTTCCCGGTTTGATGATTTGCAGAAAAGCCTCGGCCTGACACGTCATGTCTTGGCGGACCGGCTTGCCAAACTCGTTGATACGGGTGTTTTGGAAAAACAAGCTTATGCCAGCCGCCGCTATGATTATAAATTAACCAGCCGGGGTCAGGCGCTCGCGCCTATTCTGGACAAGCTCTATGATTGGGGCGAAGCACATGTGCCGATCGCAAAATAGAGCGTTTCAATAAAGCCCATCCGCCCTGCGGGCCCTAAACATTCCTGCGGGCCCTAAACATTTATAAAATAAATTTGGATAAATCTGTATTGGCAGCCAGATCAGAGACGCGCGTTTTGACATAGTCCGGCGTAATCGTAATGGTCTGGCCGGCGCATTCTGAAGCGTCAAAGGATATTTCATCTAGTAAATGCTCCAATACGGTTTGCAGCCGTCGTGCACCGATATTTTCCACGCTCGCATTTACCTTTTCAGCCATTTCAGCGATGACCTCAATCGCCTCATCCTCAAAGGTAAGGGTAAGCTGTTCTGCGGCCATCAGGGCTTGATATTGCTTGATCAGGCTGGCTTGCGGTTCGATCAGAATACGGCGCAAATCTTCACGTGTGAGCGGTGATAATTCGACCCGTATCGGCAAACGCCCCTGTAGTTCTGGCAACAGGTCTGACGGTTTGGAGACATGAAACGCGCCTGACGCAATAAATAGGATATGATCGGTTTTCACAGGTCCGCGTTTGGTGGAGACCGTTGTCCCTTCAATTAGAGGCAGGAGGTCACGCTGCACACCTTCGCGGCTGACATCGGCGCCGCCGCGCTGGGATTTCGCGGCGACTTTGTCGATCTCATCAATAAAGACAATGCCGTCTTCCTGTGTGATTTGCAGCGCTTCACGCGCAATCGCGTCCTCATCCAGCAATTTGTCCGCTTCCTCATTGATCAAGGGCTGATAGGCTTCGGCAACACTTGTGCGGATGCGTTTGGCGCGTCCGCCCATTGCTTTTTCAAACATATCGCTGAGATTGATCATGCCGACCTGGCCGCCCGTATTGGCCCCCAGATCAATCATGGGGGATTGGCCTGTTTGAGCCAGTTCAATATCAACCGGCTTGTCGTCAAGCTCGCCCTCGCGCAAACGACGGCGAAACACCTCACGTGTTGAGGCTTGCGCCTCTGTACCAACGAGTGCTTCCAATAGACGGTCTTCTGCCGCTTCGCGCGCCTGCACCTCCACATGGGCGCGTTTGGTCTCGCGCAAATTTGAGATGGCCGCCTCGACGAGGTCGCGGATGATTTGCTCAACATCCCTGCCAACATAACCAACTTCGGTGAATTTTGTGGCTTCCACTTTCAGGAAAGGGGCATTGACAAGATTGGCGAGGCGTCGGGAAACTTCTGTCTTGCCAACACCGGTGGGCCCAATCATGAGAATATTTTTCGGCATAATTTCATCGCGGATGTCCGGATCTGCCTGTTGACGTCGCCAGCGATTACGCAGCGCAATAGCGACGGCCCGCTTGGCGGCGCGTTGCCCGACAATATGTTTGTCCAGTTCGGCAACAATTTGCCGCGGCGTTAAAGCATCCATGAATAAGGTCCGGTCAAATTGCTTCAGGAGGGAAAATTCGGGCCAAAACACCCGTTTTCGGCATAAGTTTCAAAACAAGGATACGCGCTGTTTTCCATCCCGCGCCCAAGAGGACGACCGACCCGCCAAGAATAATCAGGGTCAGGAAAATCGAATAGGTAAAGCTTGTGCCTGTGCTTTGCAGTAAACCGTTTAAGGCAAACCAGAAGGTCATCAAGGCTGCTGCGATCAAGGCCCGGCGGTTCAAGGCTAGCGATAGTATGGCCAATCCGATCAAGGCCAAAAGCAGGATGCCCGTTTCACCACCGCTGTCTGAACGCAAACCCGCCCCTGACAGCATGGCGCGAAGTCCAAAAATAATCTGCGGGGCGGCTGCAAAATGCAGCCAGAAAGCATTATCAGAGGACAAGCCCTTTCGTCCCGGGTCTTGCGCATCAAAATAAACCGCTGCGGCGAGAGTTCCTAAACCAATGAGCAAGCTGAGACTTCCGCCGAGGAAGGCTTCCAACCCATTGTTTGCAAAACTGAAATTATAAAGCGCAAGGGCGATAGATAAAGCGATTAAGAGGATCGCAAAAGGTAAACGGAACCGCCAATAAATCGCTCCGGCCGCCAATAATCCGCCAAACGCGGCCCAGAAGCCAAAATTAGCCACCGCCTCAAAGCCGCGTGAGACAATAGTATCATCCAGGGAATTAAAATCATTCAATCCGCTGGCCGTCAGCGCAACAACAATAATACTGAGCCCTGTAATCAGCGTGGCCAGCGTAATGCTGGGTAAAACCAGGCGGCGACGTCCGGCAAAATATTCCAGCAAGACCCATAGGACAGCAATTGGCGGTGCCATGATAATGAGTGCATTACCCGTCCCGCCCAAAATTAGACCTGCGCCTATGAACAGTCCGAAGGCGAAAAGAACCAGTCCAATCGAGATGAAAATATCATTGAAATTGGATAAGAAGCGCAAGCTTTCTGTGTCTGAGCTTGCCACTGGATCATGCCGCGTGCGCAGAAACTCTGCCAATTCCCGCGCTGTAATATCACTTAAAATGCCAGCTTGTCTGGCCGCTTCAATATCTCGGCGGTTCATAGCGCTATCCTATAGGTCAAGGGTTTCCACCGTTAGGCTATTATTCGTATAGACACAAATATCAGCCGCAATTTTCATGGCTTTTCGGGCGATAATCTCAGCATCTGCCTCATATTCATAAAGGGCGAGGGCCGCGGCTTGGGCAAATTGTCCGCCAGAGCCGATGGCAACAACATTATGTTCCGGTTCCAGAACATCGCCGTTTCCGGTAATCACCAAGCTAGTTTTCGCGTCCGCTACGATTAGAAGTGCTTCGAGTTTTTGCAGATATTTCTCTGTGCGCCAATCCTTGGCGAGCGCGACCGCGGCCCGCTGCAACTGGTCTGGAAAGCGTTCCAGCTTTTCTTCCAAACGCTCAAACAGGGTAAAGGCATCGGCTGTTGCGCCTGCAAAACCGGCCATGATCTGTTCACCGCTGAGGCGTCTGATCTTGCGGGCATTGCCTTTCATGACTGTATTACCCATGGAAACCTGACCGTCTCCGATCAGGCAAAGCTTGTCTGGCTTACGGACAGCTAAAATTGTTGTGGCGTGCCAGATGGTGGCATAATTTGCGTGTGGGTCGACCATACTGTCCTATGTGGTTAAAAAATATTAGGGATGCAAGCCCCTTATCTGACCTTATCGATGCGGAGTGGCTTGTTTAGAGGTATTTTTCAGGCGCGCCTTAGGAAAACATACCAGGCCCCGCTGCCGCCATGTTTCTGATGTGCACTGGCATATCCATAGATCAATGCATGCGCCTCGGATGAGCTGAGCCAGTCCAGAAAGCGTCGACGCAATATGCCATCGCCCTGTTTACCCTTACCGGTGATAATCAGCACAGCGCGATGACCGGCGCGTTTATGCTGAAGAAAAAAGCTCTGCCATATCTGGTGGGCGCTGTCTTGTGTCAGTCCGTGTAAATCGAGCGTGGCTGTGAAATGTACCTGGCCACGCCGGATGCGTTTTTGCCGTTTCACATCCTGAATCATACCTGATTTCTTATTTGATAAGAGGCTCTCTGTACGTTTTGAGGTTTGGAAGGAGGCGGGCAAAGGGGGCGAGGGGGCCTGGGCAGCCAAGGCGTTTTGTTCAGGCCCGACCTTCGCCATGAAAGGCTTTGTGCTGTCCGCCTTGCCTAAAGGGGCCCCCATAGGTCTTTTCAGCCCGCCCGCCTTGTCCGGATCTGTCATATTTATATCCGGCATTTCAAGGGGCGTCTCTGGATCAAAAGGCACAATATCTTTGGTGATATTAAGCCAGAGGCGGCGTTCCTGTTCTGTCAGCCTGCGTTTTGCCATTAGCTCTGGGGGCTGGAAAAGCGGCTTAACCGGATTGCAACAGGGTTTGGTAAAAGGGCCCACATGCGCCCGGGCGCATTCTGCGTTCCAGCGCGTTGGCCAGCCGCTTCGCCCGTGCCATAATAGATATCACCGCGCACATTCCCCTTAATGGCACCGCCCGTATCCTGACCTATCAGGACCCCGGACCATTGCCCCCCTAATCCGGGTGCTTTTGTGGTGACAAAGAAAGGAATGCCGAGCGGATGACGGCCTGTATCAATCGCCATGGACCCGAGCGGCGTCAGCGGGACGGACATCGCACCGGCTGGGCCTGTCGCGGCGTGGCCTAAGGGGGAAGCTTTAAAAAAGACAAAGCGTGGATTAGTATTCATGGCGGCCTCGGCCTCTTTGCGACCAACCCGATCCATCCAGGCGCGAATGCCTTGCATGGACGCCTCACCGCGAGAGATTTTCCCTGTTCGCAAAAGATAATTGGCGAGCGAGCCAAAGGCATGGCCATTATGGGCCGCATAAGCGGCGCGAATGATTTGCCCATCTTTAAAGACCAGTCGGCCTGACCCCTGTATCTGCAAAAAAAACACATCGGACGGGTGGGCATAACCGAGGATTTCATCTGGCCGGATACGAATATCGGAGCGCGGCGGATAGGCGCGCATACGTCCATTTGGCAATCTTTGGGCGGGGACACGCGTGCCCCGTTTTTTACCAATTTGACCGCCATCCACCCATATCAAATCGCGCGGCAGGGCTGGGATGGGATGAGTATAGGGAAATTCTGGCCGCTTCCGCGCTGTAATTTGTGGTTCATAATATCCTGTAAAGCGCGGTGTTTCCTTTGATTTGGGCAGAATTTCCAAAGGTGTGAACAGAGCCTCAAAAATAAGCCGGGCACTTTGTCTGTCTTTGATCAAATCCAGCGCTGCGCAAATCGGCTGCCAGTCTGCAATTTGTCCGGCATAACGTACTTGGCGCGAAACAGGCGCGGTATGTGCCTCAAGCGACCAATGCGTGCAGGACTGTTCCAGCGCCTTGATCGCTTGGGCCAGATCAGCCCTCTGCCAATCAGGTAATTGATCAAAGGAGGCCGTGCGATAGACAAAGGGCGGAGGAGTAGGAGAGATGCGGCGATGCGTCTCGGTAGAAGCGGGGGTTTGGCTCTGTCCGGTCGGGGGCGGTGCAGAGCCTATATCAGGCCGGGAGGCGGGCGGTGTCGCGGCGCATCCCATTAAAGCGCTTGCAAGAAACAGAAAACAGAAAAGACGCAATTTCATTCACCGGGCTCTTATTTTAGGCTTTAAAGTCTCTTTACCCCTTTACGGGCTTAGATCAAAGGCAGGCCTGCAAAGCTTCGAAAATAAGAGGCCGTATATTTACCGCCCAATCGCGCCGGATTTCGCTTGAATGCCCCGGCTATTGTGAGCCGGGCCTTCCAATATGACTTAAAGAATCTAAGCACGCCACCCAAAGCGGCAAACCGACTTTACAGCCTGAGCAGACGCTTATCCCTGACCTCAAATTAGATGACAGGGCCTAAAAGCCGTCATATGTCTCTTCGGTAATCGGGGTCAGGATAATCTCAACCCGCCGGTTCTGTGCCCGCCCAGCTTCTGTAGAATTATCTGCAATCGGACGCATTTCACCAAATCCGGTTGATGCAAGGCGCTGGGGATTGACCCCGCGATTAAGAAGATAGGACAAGACCGTTTGTGCACGCTCTTCAGATAATCTCTGATTATAGTCTTCTGCGCCCTGACTATCGGCATGACCGATAATATCCACCATTGTGGATGGAAACTCGACAAGTGTATCCGCAATATCATCCAGAGGCGCATAAAATTGTGACTGTAGATAGGACTGGCCGCTTTCAAAAGTAATATCTGACGGCAATTGAAGCATGATCTGGTCGCCCGTCCGGGTGACCTCAATGCCCGTGCCGGCGGTCTGCTCGCGAAGCTTTTTCTCCTGCTCATCCATATAACTGCCGACACCTGCGCCAAGCACTCCGCCAATCGCCGCGCCAATCGCTGCGCCTTTGGCCTTGTCATCGCCGCCAAGTATTGTCCCCAAGACAGCCCCAACGCCAGCGCCAATCATCGCGCCGCCGCCAGCTTTGCTAAGCTCTGATCCACCCGTTTCAGGATTCGTCGCACACGCTGATAATAATGACACTGCTAAAGCGCCTGCAATTACATATTTCATAAATTATCCCTTCAAGATAAGCTGAAAAATTCAGTTTGACAGAGCTGACGCTTAAAACATTAAGCGGCTATATGTAATGTTTAAAGAAAATTACAGGCTTTGCCAAACACCACTTGTAGATATTGCACAAAATTAATCCGCAGGCAGATTTAGAACCAGGGATTGATGCGTCGTTTTCTGCGCCCATTCACAGAAATCGTCTCTGAAAACTCTGCCCCTGGCGTATCTGGAAGGTTGGGGAAATCAGGAAGACGGGTGATCACATTCGACGCGTCATTTTGATTTATATCTATGGAGGGGTCCGCCGCCGCTGAGATATGCTTTTCTGCTTCAGCTTGATCTGCTTCAGCTTGATCCGCTTCAGCTTGATCCGTTTTAGTCTGATCTGCTTCAGCCTGTTCAGGGGCGTTTTTAGATTGTGCCGGAATAAGCCCGGCGCTCTGGACCTTATGTTCAAGGCTTTCATAATCAAAATAGGAAATTGTTACCGATGCGTCCGGTCTTAGTGCGCTCGGCACTTCCACGAGCGATGGCGCATCAAAGGCCTCTGGCTCAGAACTTGCCGGTATTGATTCTATTGGCTGATTTTCTGCCTGTATGGGGTCTATTTCTGCGTCTGATTCTGCTTCCGTCTTGTCAGAAGCCGCCGCCTCAACGCTTTGAGGGACGCTCGCAACCTCTAAAACGCTTTCCGGCGAGACAAAAGTCTCACTGGCATCGGGAGGGCTCACATCCTGCTCTAGGCTCGGCTCTACAGCTTCCTCGCTGGTTAGTGCCTCAATAATTTTGTCAAAGGCTATATCAGCCTGACGCGCAATGCCCTGCGCCATGTCTGATAAAACACTGACCCGATCAAGATATGTGCCCCCGTCTGCACATTGCGTATTGGCCAAGAAGGCTTGATCGGCGCGATGCAACTCCTTGCCGAGCACATCACACAAAACAATACTTTTCTGAGAGGTTTCAAGTAAGACCCGATAGCCTGAAACATCGAACACCAAAACCTCTGATGTCTCTCCCTCTCGCCATTCAACCCGCCCCTTTAAAGTCATATCATACAGACGGTCGACAAGCTTTATTGAAGAGGGGTGTAACATAATAAAAAACCTTTACTGACGCTTAAAAGGTCATATTTAGCCCATAAGTGTCACGATTTGTGAAATGACTTCGACGCAATTTGGACACTTGCCTTAAGAATATAATAGGAATTTGTACAAAATAGCAAATCCGGGCTTTAAAGCCTGTCAAATAAAGGTTTCATACCTGTAGCAGAGTGGGAACCGACCCAAGCTTTGTCAGCTCCTAAAAAAATCTCTAAACCATAAAAGAAAAAGGAGCGCTGTCAGACAGCGCCCCTTGATATAGATGGCCTTCAGCATCTCTCCTTTGCCAGAATCCGGAATAAAGGACGCTCAAGCTTGAAAGGGCTCTAGCTGTAAATCTCAAACAATCCGGCTGCCCCCATGCCGCCGCCAATACACATGGTGACAACCCCCCATTTCGCGCCGCGACGCTTGCCTTCCAGCAAGAGTGAGCCTGTGCACCGTGCGCCGGTCATACCGAAAGGATGTCCGATTGAAATCGATCCACCATTGACATTATAAATCTCCGGATCAATGCCAAGACGATCGCGGCTATAGAGGCATTGTGAAGCAAAAGCCTCATTCAGCTCCCATAGATCAATGTCCTGAATTTTCAGGCCATGGCGCTCTAAAAGTCGCGGCACAGCAAAAACGGGACCGATGCCCATTTCATCCGGATCGCAGCCGGCGACATTAAAGCCGACAAAGCGGCCAAGCGGCTCAATACCCTGCCGGGCCGCTTCCTTAGCTTCCATAACGACCACAGCCGCCGCGCCATCGGACAATTGAGAGGCATTCCCGGCGGTAACATATTTGCCCTGTTTAACCACCATGCCCCCCTTATGGACAGGCTGTAGACCTGACAGGGTTTCAAATGTTGTTCCCGGTCGATTACATTCATCGCGATCGACAATAACCTCTTCTTCACGGCTTTCGCCAGTTTCTTTACTGGTTAGGATCATTTTGGTTTTTAAAGGTGATATTTCTTCGGCCATATAGCCTTTTTCCTGAAATATCGCGGTGCGTCGCTGACTTTCAGCTGAATACATATCCTGTGCTTCGCGACTGACATTATAGCGTTCAGCGACAATTTCAGCGGTTTCAATCATACTCATCCAGATCGCTGGCCATTCGCCCATAAGCTTGTCTTCGGTATAGCGATGCAAGTTCATATGCCCCGAACGCGAGACAAGCGACAGGCTTTCCACGCCGCCGCCAATGGCTACGCCAGCCCCTTCCTGCAGCACAGTATGCGCCGCATTGGCAATTGCCTGCAGGCCGGAAGAACAAAACCTATTGATCGTCGCGCCCGCCGTGGTGGAGGGGCATCCTGCCCATAGTGCCGCATTGCGGGCAATATTATGCCCGGTTGCGCCCTCTGGCTGCGCGCAGCCAAGATAGACATCCTCAACCGTCGCCGGATCAACCCCGGCCCGCTCCATGGCGGACTTGATAGCATGGCCTGCCATCATAATCCCATGTGTATTGTTTAAAGACCCACGTCCGGTTTTAGCCAATCCGGTCCGTGCTGTGGATACGATAACAGCCTCGCGCATAGTAAACTCCCTGTTTTTACTTTATTGAATTTGGTCTATAAGTCTTAGTCCGACAAAGGTCAAAATGCCAGAGCCCTGCCTGGTAAAATATATCTTTAGCTTACAGGGGGTGCATGAGATTTGCGCTCATGAACCTGCATAGGCTTAAATTTGACGTGACAGAGGGGGGCAAGCGAGCCTAGTTTAGGCGGCTCTCCCTCGCAGAAAAAAGCTCTAAACCTCATGATCAAGCGTATTTTCATCAGCCTCGCCCTGCTCCTTCTCTCTCTGATCGGACTTATGTTCTGGCGCGGTGAACATATGGCGCTGGCCTATATTAAAGCGCAGACGCAGATGCAGGATTATGAAACCCTGTATAATCTATTGCAGCCAGAAATGATTTTGCGTCTGCCCGAAGAGGCCAATTCTAAGTCCGGGCCTTTTCCACTTTTTATCCAGCTTCATGGATGCGGTGGTATGAGCCTTGATCAACACGGCTCCTATGCGCAATTGGCCAATGAGGCGGGCTATGCTGCGCTGATTGTCTCTTCCAATGCGCCGCGTGGATATGACCGCGATCGCTCGCGCGCAGAAATCTGTCAGGGCAAGGCCTTGCTGGGCCAAGAGCGTGCTGCCGACATATTGATCGCGCTGGATTATGCCTCAACTCGACCGGAGATTGATGTGCGTCGTATCACGCTCGCCGGATGGTCACATGGTGCTTGGACGATAATGGATTATCTATCCTTGGAGAAAGAGGCGCGCCTGCCTGCCGGACTTGCCGGATATCAAGGCCCGCGGCCCGAGATTCAGGCGGCGGTTTTATTCTATCCCTATTGCGGGCGAGGCACACGCACGCGGCTTTATGGCTGGGGCCAGAGCCCGGCCGTCATCACTTTTATGGGCACCGGCGATAGCGTTGTTGATTATACCCAATGTGAGAAGAATTTTATGCAGCTTGCCAATCATCAAGGCGTCGAGATTGAAAAACACCTCTATGAGGGCGCTGAACATGCTTTTGACCATGCGCATCTGCCCGCCCGCATCGCGCATTGGTATGATGCGGATAAATCCACCGATGCCCGCGCCAAGCTCGCCGCCTTTTTGCGCGATGGGGCAGTAGGCCCCTAAAGGAATGGAACCGTAATGGGTTCCATAGCCTAATGTCTGAGAATGTATTTGGAACTAAACATGCAGAACCGTGTGTCTGCTATAAGCTTGTGGAAGTATAGCAGGCATCGGTAGAAATAGATATGAATAAATAAGAGTTCGCGCTGGTATGAGCTTGGTAGAACTTTACAAAACGTATTTGAACCTAAGAAAAAAGCACGGAAAACAATAAATTTAGTGTTCACAAGGTCTTAATAGATTGTAAATGGTGCCCAGAAGAGGACTTGGATTAACCATATAGCCTTTGAAAATATGGTACCGATATGTACCATATTCTGTACCATGTTTTAAATGGGCTATAGAGGTTGGATTCCTCAATTTATTGTTTATAAATAAGGTTTCATTCTATCTGGAGAGTCGCGACAACCCTGTTCGCTTCGATTTTATTGGGATTCTGGCCCCTAGGTGATCATCTGTGGTGGTTTCAGCGGTGTCATTTGCGGCGATCTGTATTAGGCTCGAAACTCAATCAGAATGACCGGGATTGGCCCTATTCTGTCGTTTGCACAAAGACGGCTGGGCGTCTCAGAGCGAAAGAACTGGTCATTTCGTCTTCAGCAAGGATGATCCGATACTTAAGGATGCCGCATACATTTCGCGGCATCCCAATTTTATGGGTTAGCCCTCTTCACCCAACCTCTTCATGTGCCATTGCGTGAACATCGCTAGCCTTCAGGCACTGTCCACCAATAGCCCAGTCACCTTGCTCGAGTTCTACGATCCGAACCCATGTGACGCCGCGAAGGGCCTCACCCTCGATTTCGACCATTGTATCTGTTACTTTGGTTATAATCTCATTCTTTTGTGATGGCGTGAATACACCCTTGATTACGTCGATTGTAACGAGTGGCATTTGAGTTCTCCTAATATCTAACGCTGGGATATCCAGCGGCAGAGAGACCATCCCGTATTCCAAGATCGCGATATACTCCTCGATTGATAGCGAACCACTACACAATCCGTAGCATAATTACGGAGCCAATTTTGGTTTACTGTTCCTCATTGTCGTCGCCAATATACCTTTTGGGTCGAACATCAGCATAACGCGACTTCGGGAACCAAAGCGCTGCACTACGCACGAGCGGGGCCGCCCCAACCAAGGTCAGGTCCCCAGCTTCGCGAGATGCCGAAATATCGGTGTCGCCCATCCAGATCTGGGCAAGTGCAGGCAGAGTGCTCGTGATAAACACATCCACTTCCTTGCCGGGATCATCCGTGCACAAATCAACAGTATTCTCCCCGACAACTAGCCACCATTTATTGTTTGCAAGCAACTCTGAGAAGGTAACCGAGAAAACAAATTCTCCGCTAGGAAGTTCGACTGTATTCAGTGTCCTGTGAAAGTCCCACATAAATGTCCCGACATCGAGATCTTCATCTTTCAATCGACGGCGCGCCCAACGCAAGCCCCATTTGGACATGTAGTTGACGAGTGGTGCTAATTCCCGACCACACCTCGTCAAACGATACTCTGTCGCCTTTTCCCCGACGACGCTCTTCTTGATGAGCAGACCGTCTTGTTCCATTTGCTTTAGCCGCTTGCTCAAAATGGTCGGAGATATGCGCGGCATCGCCCGTTGAAATTCGTTGTAACGGTTTGCACCCATAAGCAGTTCGCGCAGGATGAGCAGCGTCCATTTATCGCCGATCATATCCGCTGCCTTTACCGCTGGGCATAGGCTACCGCTACGATTTAACTTTCGCGGCTCATCTCCGACTGAGAGTTCATCTTTATGCATCTTATCAGCTTCAATGGCGGGCGGTGGTGCGTTTTCTCGGTAACACGTTCCAATGCAGTCTGACACCCAATTGCAAATAGATCGAATGTCACGACCAATTCGTATGGCAGTCTTTCATCTTATGTGGTCCGATGTCACCTTTTGGCGAGTTTTTGCCGCTCTAACACGATCAAGCAGACCACTGACAAGGCTATCATTGATCGCTTTCTGTTCGAGCTTGTCGACCTTGGCCTGTTGCATTGGGTCAATCCCGTCGATCAGCAAGGCGCGAGCTTCGGTGCGCTTCTTGCGCGCCTTGGCGAGCGAAACCTCGGGATAGGAACCCAGCGCCATAAGCTTTTGCTTGCCGTCGAACTTATATGCATAGCGCCTAAGCTTGGATCCACTTGGGCGAACTTCCACAAACAGATTGCCACCTTCGGTATAGCGGCGCGGTTTGTCTTCGGGTTTGAGGCTACGGACCTTCAGGTCGGTCAATGGCATGGTATGATACAGGCGGGTTAATCGCAGACCTAATGTACCATGTTACCATACCGCTTACCATATTTTCTTCTGGACGAAGAGGGATGCAGAGGGAAGTTGATGGAGTCGAAATGTCATCAAATATCTGTATTTATTGATTTTTATGGACGCTCGTGGATGTTGAAAAATGCACACGATTAGGTGCCTGGTGCCCAGAAGAGGACTCGAACCTCCACGACCATAAGGTCACTACGACCTGAACGTAGCGCGTCTACCAATTCCGCCATCTGGGCAAAAGATGTGGACCGATTACATACGGTCTGGAAAGAGGGGCGTCAACTGTTTGCAGCGCAAAGCCGGAAAAGAAACATATTCAGAGCTTGGCCAAACCATATTCCCTCTCAAAATCTATATCTATAAGCTGG